>JAOZMU010000052.1 GCA_029934165.1 Bacteroidales bacterium | reverse complement strand
TTTTATTAGCTTAATAATGAGGGCTTTACTAATTTCGGAAAATGTTATATGAAAAACAACTCATAAAAAATGAACATCAGCAGCAATACAAAATAAAGCTGTATCCCTTAGTAATGGAAAATTAATAATTAATAATTTTGCTTACGCCTGATTTAGTTTTAGTTAGGAATTTTAATGGCTTACTTTATTAAATTCATTTTACTTATCAATAAAGAGATACAGTTATTTTTTAACAAAAACAAAAACGTGAATTTTATTTACGTTTTTAAAAAGTAAAAACATAATTCACTTAATAAATAGCACTCTGTGCTTAAAAATATTTTAGACGATGAAAATTTCTTATAACTGGATAAAAGATTATTTAGACATTGACATAGACAGCAACAAGTTAGCCGAGATTTTGACAGACATCGGACTCGAAGTTGAAGGAATCGAAAAATTCGAGTCAATACAAGGTGGGTTAAAAGGCGTAGTTATTGGTAAAGTTCTCACCTGCGAACAACACCCAAACGCAGACAAACTAAGCATAACAACAGTCGATGTTGGCAACGAAACACCACTCGATATTGTTTGTGGTGCGTCTAATGTCGCTGCTGGTCAAAAGGTTGCAGTTGCCACAGTTGGTACGACACTACATTTTGACGAGGACAAACTTGTAATTAAAAAAGCAAAAATTCGCGGGCAAAAATCCGAAGGAATGATTTGTGCCGAAGACGAACTTGGGCTTGGCAAATCGCACGACGGAATCATGGTGCTTGCCGACGATGTTGAAATTGGACTTTCGGCAGCCAAGTATTTCGATATTTATCAAGATATTGTGTACGAAATTGGGCTGACACCGAATAGAATCGATGGTGCTTCGCATATTGGCGTAGCTCGCGATTTAGCAGCACGCCTACGTTTAACCAAACCAATAGAAGTTTCGAAGCCCGATGTTTCAAATTTCAAATCGGATAATAACAACCTGAATATTTCTGTAAACATCAATAACACAGAGGCTTGTCCACGTTATTCTGGTCTGACAATCTCTGGCATTACAGTTTCCGAGTCGCCAGTTTGGTTACAAAACAAACTCAAAGCAATAGGCTTAAAACCAATTAATAACGTTGTCGATATTACCAACTTTGTACTCCACGAAACAGGACAACCACTTCATGCTTTCGATGCAGAACTGATTACAGGACAGGTTGTTGAAGTTCGTACAATTGCCGATAATACCCCATTCATAACATTAGATGGTAACGAGCGCAAACTATCGGCGCAAGATTTGATGATTTGCAATGCCGAAGGTGGAATGTGTATTGCTGGAGTTTTTGGCGGACACAAATCGGGAGTCAGCGTAACTACTAAAAGTATATTTTTAGAGAGCGCGTATTTCAATCCTGTTTGGGTGCGTAAAACAGCTAAAAGACACGGACTAAATACCGATTCTTCTTTCCGCTTTGAACGAGGTGCAGACCCAAATGCTACAATCTACGCCTTGAAACGTGCTGCGATGCTGATTAAAGAAATTGCTGGTGGGCAAATATCTTCGGAAATTGTCGATGTATATCCCAATAAAATAAAGGATTACGATGTCGAAGTTTCATATACAAACGTTGACCGTCTCATTGGCAAAAAAATTGAGCGCGAGACAATAAAAAACATACTTCAATCTCTTGATATTCAGATAGTAGAAGAGAATGACGATGTTCTTAAACTGAAAGTTGCAACCTATCGCGTCGATGTTTTGCGAGAAGCCGATGTGGTAGAAGAGATACTGCGTATTTATGGTTATAATAACGTCGAAATTCCAACAACAATCCAATCAACGTTATCCTATGTGCCACAGCCAGATGCAGACAAATTGCACCAAATGGTGTCGAACTTTTTGGCGAGCCGTGGCTTTTGCGAAGCAATGACAAATTCGCTTACAAAAATCGAATACTATACTGATAATGAGGTCTATCCCGAAGAAAAATGTGTTCGGTTACACAATCCAATAAGCGCAGACATGAACGTAATGCGCCAAACAATGTTGTACAACATGTTGGAGTCTGTTGGTTTTAACCTAAACCACCGAAACACAGATATTAAACTCTTTGAATTTGGCAAAGTTTATTTTTATAACAAACAAAAAGAGGCATCAGACAAATTCCTTGCTCCATACAACGAAGAAATGCGATTTTCGATTGCTCTTTCGGGCAATAAAGCACCCGAAAACTGGTGTACAAAAGAATCGCCAACAGATTTTTACACTATGAAAAATAATATCGAGGCTGTCTTGAAACGACTCGGATTCGATATTGCCAATATTTCCATAACAGAATCAATTTCGGGAGCTTTTTCTTACGGCATAACTTACGAAATTGCCAACAAGCCAATTGCTTGGTTTGGTGCAGTTTCCAAAAAAGAATTACGCAAATTTGACATTTCGCAAGATGTTTATTATGCCGAATTTGCTTGGGAGACAATTCTCGATAAATTGCCTAAAGCAAAGAAATTCAAGGAAATATCGAAATTTCCCGAAGTGCGTCGCGATTTGTCATTATTGGTAGATAGCAACGTGCGATTTGAGCAAATCGAAACGCTGGCAAGCAAAAAAGAGCGTAAACTTTTGAAAAACGTTGATATCTTCGATGTTTACGAAGGAAAAAATATTGAGCAAGGAAAAAAATCGTATGCCGTCAGTTTTATTTTGCAAGACGAAAACAAAACCCTGACAGATAAGCAAATAGACAAAGTCATGAAAAAAATGATTCATGCTTTCAAGACCGAATTATCGGCATCAATCAGGTAGCATTGGAAAAAATTCAGGACAAAGCGCAACGAATATTAGGAATTTTTGAGTATTAATGAATTTTGTTAGAGTACTTATTCAGAAATATTTTATCTTTGCAATTCATTTTAAAAATAGTTTCACATTCATAAAAAATTCATTCAGAAAATGGGAAAAGGCGATAAAAAAACCAAGAGAGGCAAGATTATTAATGGGTCATACGGTGTGAGAAGACCACGGAAAGTAAAGAAAGCAGCAACAACTCCAGTAGCAAAAGTTGATACTCCAGAAATTGAAGTTGCAGAAGTTGCAGAAGTTGCAGAAGTTGCAGAAGTTGTTGAAGTTGCTGAAGTTGCAGAAGTTGTTGAAGTTGCAGAAGTGAAAACCGAAACACAAGAATAATCCACTAATAAATTATTCTTTCCTTTATTAGTACGTGTTTATACACGTGCGCAAAAAGCTGCCGATAAGGTGGCTTTTTTTGTGCCGTAAATTTACTTAAAATGTTAAAAAAACGATAAAACAAGAATTATAAAGCAAGAAATCTTTGCTTTGTAAACACTTTTTATTATATATTTATGATGTAAGTTTAAGTAAAATTAAGGTCTAAGACCTAATTAGTGTTGCTTACGCAATTCTGTAAAACTCGAACTATCAGCAAATTACAGACATGCAAATAAGTAAAAACTTTTGTATGAGTGCTTACATCTGTTTTTATGCAAGTGTACAGAATTAGACTTTGAATAATAATAGTAATAAATTTGAAAAAATATGATGAAATACTGAATTAATTTTGGACTTTGGACAAAAAAACGATTGATATTAACTATTTAACAACTGATTATCGGAATACTTAAAATTGTGTATTTGACTTTAATTCGATTAGAAATAAGCAACTCAAGTTTTTGCTTTCATAACAACCACAGATACAAGCAGTTATAGATTTACGGCAACCTGTAAAATGCTTATAATCAACGAATTAGAAGTTGTCAGGTTCTTAATATACAGTCTATCAATATTTTAAGAACAAGATTGCAAAAACCGTCTTTTGTACAATTTAAGGTCTAAGACCTAATTTTCATGAAATGTTTTAGCTGACTATTAACAACTTAGGTTAATAAAAAGTGTAAGAACTTTTGTATGAGTACTTATAGCCCCCAACCACCAACTCCAATTTGTGGACACTTTACGACTGTTTTATTTTCATTTCTTTTATCATTTTTATAGACATAAATCCAAGTAAAATTACAACAATTCCGATACTAATCCACAAAAAAGTTGGATTGAAATTTATTCCATTATTATGCCCACTTACTTGATTTTTAGAGATGTTAAGTAAAGCTCCTACAACTCCAATTACTTGCAAATTTTTCGGAATACTGTCTTTAAAATACTGCAAATCGTAAGTTGGTTTTTGTAAAAGCGCATCGCCAAAACGCACTACGTATTGCTCGCCTTGATTAAGATTTGTAGTGAGGTAACTGTTTAGTTGATAGGCTCGTACATTTTTAATTTTTATTGGCTTATCGTCTTTATTGTCAATCATCAAATAAAATTCTTGCGCTTTATACCTATCAAAGTAAACAATATTATCCGAATTAGAACTCAAAGTAAACGCTTTTACTCGCTCGTAAAAGGTTTTCAGGATTCCATTTTGTGGCTTTTTGTTTTTTAGGTTTATTACCGAATTTCTCAAATAAAACCTAGCACCTTCTACATCCAGAGCCAATTTGTCGATATAGCAAGCATGCGGAAAAGTAATCTTAACGACGCTTGTTTTTTTTGTTGTTTTGTCGTTTTGTTCAACAATTGGTTTTGCCAGCTCTGAGTATTTTCCCGCCTCTATTTGAGTATTGTAATATCCTGCTTTTAAAACACTTATTGGCTTGTCTGAATAATCGCTGATAAGTAATTCATAATACTCGTAATTACTCTTTGGAAAATTGAGTATTCTTATTTCCGAAGTCGTTTTATCGCTGTATATGGATTGAAAATAGTAGTTGTCTTTCAGTACATACCAATTTTCATTATTGTCGCTTCCGTTTAGCTTTAGCCATTTTTTAACATCAGAATTTCGAATGATTAAACTAATATTATCAATTTCTGTCTTATTTGGGTTATGAATAACAATTCGCGAGTAATTTTTTTCCGCTATATGACCATTTTCGATAATTTTATATTCCTCGAAAAGGGTTTTATACGAAGATGGTTTTTCGCGACGAAAAATATATGGCACTTCTTCGCCATTTTTGTCATAAATACGTATTCCACCACAATCAATATGTAATTTTGAGGTAATGTTTGATGGAACCAGAATATCATAAAAACCCATTTTTTCGACTTTTTCGAGATTAACTTCCCATTTAAAAAACTGGGAATGTCCGCATAGAAATGCAAGTAGAAATAAAGTAGTAAGTAGATTTTTTTTCATTTGTAAGTAAATTTTAAGCCGATAGTGCTAATTTTAGGAAAAATATTATGTTGATATTCAGGTAAATAACAACAAGAAAAGTCTCAACTATCTTTACACACTAACTTATGTTAGATTTTTGGTGTATTTTAGCATTTGATTTTTACCGAATTTCAATTCTATAAAGATAAGTTTTTTTGTAGAAAAATACATTGTTTAATTGAATGTTTGTTGTTTTTAAGCTGACTCTTAAATCTTTCATATACAATGTTTTAACAAAAATATTTTCTGTGAAATTTTTATTACGACAAAGTTTAGTAAGGCACATTGGTTGCGATAGTCGTTAATATTCAGTGATTTATAGTTTATTGTGGAGACATGAAATTAAGATACTAAAAAAGCATTGAAAAATAAATTTTTACCATAAAATTTTTCCTTTTCATTCTATTTTTGCTAACATAAAACAAAAAATATAAATACTCTTACAAAAATTATTACGCTTTTTATTAACGTAAGTTGCTAATAAACAGCATAGATGTCTCATGAAAAATAGGTCTTAGACCTTAGCTCTGGTTTGCAAATTATTAATCTTCGATTTACCTTTACGCACACAACACTCACCATCTTCAGGCGTTTTGGAAAAAAATAAAATTATGGCAGCTATTTCTATAAAACTTGAAAAAAGTCAAATATATCGTAATAAAGACCTGATACTTAAAGATATAAACTTTGAAATAACTCGTGGTCAGTTTGCCTTTCTCATCGGACGCGTTGGTAGTGGCAAAACGAGCCTGATGAAAACTCTTTATGCGCAATTGCCATTAAATGAAGGAGTTGGCATTGTATGCGGTTACAACCTTTCTACGATTTCTCGTTCCGAGATTCCGTATTTTCGCCGCCGCTTAGGTATTGTGTTTCAGGATTTTGGATTAATGCAGGACAGAAATGTAGTCGAGAATTTAGAATTTGTTTTACGCGCAACAGGCACTAACGATAAAAATGATATTAAATATTGTATAAAAAATGCGTTGGAACGTGTCGGTATGCTTGATAAAATTCAAATGCGTCCGCACCAACTATCTGGTGGCGAGCAACAACGTGTTGCTATCGCGCGAGCTTTGCTAAATACGCCAGAGATAATATTTGCCGACGAGCCAACAGGGAACCTTGACCCAATTACTTCTGAGGGAATAATGGGTATATTCCGTCAAATTAGTAATAATGGGACAACAATTTTCATGGCTACGCATAATTACACTCTCTTTGAAAAAACGCGAGGAAGAATTTTTCAGATTGAAAACCAACGAATTACCGAAAAATTATAATACTACTATCGGCGTGGATTGAAGCCACACTGACAGTTATGATAAAATTATTTATGAACAAATCCTGAATATTTCAGTTTTCACGATAAAAGTACTATATTTGACAATAGTATTCCAACGCGAAAAAATGCGATGAACAGTATTTCTGCAAATAAGGAGCTAATTAACTAAAAATAAATTGATTATGGTCTGGAACTGGTTTAAAAAAAACGATGACGACGATGAAAAAAAAGAGAGTAACCAATTGGGAGAAAAGATTGAAGTAGCTCTTCGTAAAGCGCAAGATGACAAACGAAAAGCTGCCGATGAGATAAAAAAAATTGATGGTTGGGCACGCGATGCAATTATTGATGTATATTCCGATTTTTTTGAAAATGCGCATTTATCTTATTATAAAGACAAGCATAAACTGACGGCTTTAGAAAAATACGAAGATATTAAAAGCCAGCATGGCAGCAAACTATCTGCTGAGATGGTTGAAAAATGTGATACAATCGTAAAAGGTTATCTTGACCAAATAGAATTGAGAAATTCTAAAATGAAATTGTTTGAAAAGCTTGAACAGCAATATCTTAAAAGCAAAATGAAGCTAAAAGGTATGAAAACTGCTGACGGCAAAGTTGGTGATTTACAGTCTCATACAGATAGGCTTAAACAACTTGACGAAGAAGCCGGAAACCTTGGAGGCATGATGTCTGATAGTTATAATTTAGAAGAGATAAACAAAGAATTTGACCATAAAACCGAGTATTTTAACCAACTTGAAAAACTGCAATATCAGTTCGGCGAAGATGTTTCTACAAACAGTGCCAAGCTGTTTAAGGACGAAGTCGATAAAATGATAAATGACATTGAAGATTAGTAATAATTGAAATAAGTAGGCACCTTTCGATTTGCTACTAATCTGAATTTAAGCAACATACAATTTATAACAAATTGCACTATACGCTTAATTGAGTATTTTGTTTGGGGATATTTCTGTTTTTGGAAAATCCCCATTTTTTTACACAGTTTTTTGGTAATTTTTCGAGTCAAATTATTATGCAATTGGATATTTATAAGTATAAATCGCTTGCTTCGACAAATGACAAGGCAAATGAATTGATTAGTCGAAATGAATTGAGTAAGCCGTCTATCGTAATTTGTTCCGAACAAAAAAATGGTAGAGGACAGCAGGGTAATTATTGGGAAAGTGCACCATATAAGAATCTCACTTTCAGTTTAGTACTGTTTCCTGACACATTAGAGCCGTCATTGCAGTTCTATATTTCGAAGGTTGTTGCGTTGGCTTTAACAGACTATTTGGCTGGCGAATGTGATGATGTTTCGATAAAATGGCCTAATGATATTTACGTTAGACAAAAAAAAATCGCTGGCACTTTAATCGAAAATACTATTAAAGGAAATCAAATTTCACACTCAATTGTTGGAATAGGTCTAAATTTAAACCAATCTGAGTTTTTAAGCAACGCACCAAATCCTGTGTCTCTACGACAAATTACGAATAAGATTTACGATATTGATACTGTTTTATTTGCCATTTTGAAAAATCTGGAAAACAGGTTAACTCAACTAAATAGTGATAGAAAAAGTATTGATAATCAATATCTTGCGCAATTATTCGGATTCGGACAAATACGTAAATTTAACAGTCGAAGCAAAGATTTTTATGGCAGAATAGTTGGAGTAGAAGAAAATGGACTGCTATGCTTAGAAGACGATTCTGGTCAGAAGAAACATTTTGCATTCAAGGAAGTGAGTTATGTGTTTTAGAATAAGCAAGTTAAGTCGTACTTATAGCATCGACAGGGTTTAATTTTGCCGCTTGATATGCTGGGATAATACCAGAAAGCAAGCCAATAACCACCGATATTGAAACACCTGTTGCAATGTTGCCAAAGCTCAAGAAAACATTCATTTCGCCAGAACTTGAGATGAATTTTGTGATACCAAAGACTAAAATCAGCCCTAATAAACCACCTATAAGTGAGAGAATTACAGCTTCATACAAAAATTGTAACAAAATAAAGTGGCGACGCGCTCCAAGAGCTTTTTGTATGCCAATAATTTTTGTTTGTTCTTTGACAGATACAAACATAATATTGGCTATGCCAAAGCCACCTACAATAATAGAAAATCCGCCAATAATAATTCCGGCTAAGTCAATACTTTTAAAAATACCATCTAATCCTTTGGAAATCAGACTTGATTTGTTTAGTGCAAAATTATTTTCTTCCGCAGGTGGAAGCCGACGACTTGCACGCATTATGCCCGTAAGTTCGTCAATAAGCTCATCGGTGCTGATTCCTTCTTTTGCTTTGACCATAATAAATGGGTCGAGACGTTTGTTTTTTAAATCAATAACAGTGCGAGCAAACGAAAGCGAGATATGTACTTGGTTGTCTGTACTCATTCCTAACATATCTTCGCCTTCTTTTGCAAAAACACCCACTATTTGAACTTTTCGTTTAAATACTTTTATTGATTTGCCGATAGGATTTTCGCCTCTAAATAGGTCATCTGAAAGCGATTGACCAATTACTGCTATGCTTCTGCCATTTTTTGCTTCGAAAGATGAAAAATATCTACCTTGAGAAATATCGAATGACCTAATGTTTTGATATTCGGGTGTTTCTGCCAATATTGTAATATCTTCTGCAATATTGTCTTTGTATTGTACGTTTTTTTTCGTAGCTACAATAAATGCTGCATTCTCGGCATGTTTGGATATTTTGTTAATGACCTCATAATCAGAAATTTGAGAAACTGGTCGATTAATGTATTTCCACCATGGATAATTGTTTTCGAAAGACCAAGGCCATTTCTGAACATAAACAACATTGTTACCTAAGGTCGAAATACTCTCGCGTATGTTGTGTTCAAGAGAATCTATGACGGCGAAAACAGAAATAATAGCAAATATACCTATTGTAATTCCGAGTAGCGACAGAAAGGTACGCAGTTTGTTGACTATTAATGAATTAATAGCAAACATAAGACTCTCTTTGAATAAAAAAATATAACGCATGAGATTATTATTTAGGAGTTTAAAAATACCTGACAAATTTGGTGCGTAAAGATAATCGACACTTTTGGTGTTGTTATTAGCTTGAATATCAACAAAATAATTTTCCTGTAAAATAGCACAATGAACTTATTTTGAAAGGAGAATGGCACGAAATTTTATTTAAGATACAAATATATTTACTTTTTTCAACAATTATTTAGGTGCGTAAAAATAATCAAGGTTTGTTCATAAAAAATTCGTTTGTTGTCGTGGCACGATTTCAAGTCATACCACCAACTTCAAATTACTGTCAGTGTGGCTTGAAGCAACACTGATAGTGGTGAATTGGTTTTTATGAACAAAGCCTGTAGAAATAATCGACACATTTCAAGACGTTATCAATCTGAATATCAGCATAATACCACTTCTGATAAATAGTACTGTGTGCTTAACTTATAGTCTTGCTTTTTTGTTTTCAGCGTAAAGAGTAAGATAAGTACTCATACAAAAGTTCTTACGCTTTTTATTAACATAAGTTGCTAATTCACAGCTTAGACGCGTCATAAAAAAATAGGTCTTAGACCTTAATTTATAGTAAAAAACAAATTCGATATTGTTGTCGGCGAAAATGACAAATAATTTGATTACTTTAGCGCAAATTATGTGAAAGATAACGCGATAAGTAGGTATGTAAAGATAATCGACACTTTGTGAGTTGTTATTAACTTGAATATCAACATATTATGTTTCTTAATAAATGCACTAAGTGCTTAGTATTGAAAATTGTATGATATGAGCAAATTACAAAAAATTGATGCCATTTTTTTTTCTGGAAAAGTATCTGATTTAGAACAATTGATTCAGAACTTTAGTACTAGTGATATAAAAATTGGCACATTTTTGTCAGATGAAGATGTTGCAAATCGCTCTAATGTAAGCGTTTTTGCTCGAAACCCTTTGAGCGAAAATAATGAAATTTTGAATTATGATATATATATTATAATAGCCAAAGCAGATGCTAAATTGTGGCATATTTCGCGCGATTTTTGGCTTGTTTCTTATTTATTAGCAGAAACTAATACGCCCGTTTTAGTATTGAATAGTCAAGTAATAAAACTAATGGAATTTGTGCGTATTTCTAATAAAATACCCGCCGAGATACTTGATTCATGGCGAGTTGAATCCACCAATTTTTTTCAATCTTTATATCATTCCGACTTCGCATTGAAAGCAAAGATGCCGGAGCTTGACCTTAGGTATGGTGAGAATCCGCACTTAGCAGGAAAGTTTTTAGGTAATTTCGACAGATATTTTGAAAAACTACAAGGAAGTCAACTTTCTTACACAAATATTGTTGATTTAGACGCTTCAACTTGTCAGATTTCGATGTTTGACGAGCCAACTTTTGCAATAATTAAACATGCAAACACTAGCGGGATTGCATCACGTGAAAATATTTTAAGTGCTTGGCAATCTGCACTTGCCACCGACCCTATTTCTGTTTTCGGAGGTATTTTAGTGGCTAATAGAGATATTGATTTTGATGTAGCCGCCGAGATTGTAAAAGTTGGTTTTGTGATGGTTGTTGCACCAAATTTTTCTGCGGAAGCAATGAAGATATTAGCAGAATATCCAAATAGAATAGTTATCAAGCTGAAAAAATGTATAGATAAATTGAGCTTAAATCATTATCGGTCAGCACTTGATGGCATTTTAGTACAAGAGTACGATAACATTAAAAACGAAAAATGGGAAGTTGCTTCTTGCATGCAGCCTACCAAAGAACAACTCGAAGACCTTAAATTTGCGTACAAAATTGTGTGCCGAACTCGCACCAGTGCAATTTCTGTCGTAAAGAACAAACAACTGTTGGCTGCTGGTATCGGACAAACATCGCGTGCCGATGCGTTGCGTTTGGCAATATACAAAGCTGGAAACTACGGAATTGAGACCGCTGGAGCAGTTATCGCTTCGGAAGGAGCTTTGCCTTTTGCCGACACAGTTCGTATTGCTTATCAGGCTGGTATTAAGGCTATTGTGCAACCTGGAGGTTCGGAGCGAGATAGCGACTCTGTTGAATTTTGTTGCAGCAATGATATGGTCATGATTTTTACGGGACGACGGCACTTTAAACACTAATTTATTAAGATTTATCTTGCCAAATTTTATTAGTGTGCCATTGTAAATACTCTTACAAAAGTTCTTCCGCTTTTTATTAACGTAAGTTGCTAATTCACAGTTAAAACGTTTCATAAAAAATAATCTTAAACCTTAACTTTATATTTAGTAAAATGAATTTAATAAAGTAAGCCATTAAAATTCCTAACTAAAACTAAATCAGGCGTAAGCAAAATTATTAATTATTAATTATTAATTTTCCATTACTTAGTGTTTTCTATGCGAAAAATAATTTAGTTTAAGACGTATAAATTATTAGACTTTGGACAATAATAAATTTAGAGTTAAAAATAATAAATTTGAAA
>JAOZMU010000516.1 GCA_029934165.1 Bacteroidales bacterium | reverse complement strand
TGCAACAACTTGATACTCAAGGTGTTATTGAAGTCAGAAACTTGAGTTATTAATTATTAATTATTAATTTTCCATTACTAAGAGCATTCAAAAAAAGCACTACCGTAATGATAGTACTTTTTTTTGAATTTTATGATAAAGCTGGTGAGTTCAGCATTTTCCATATTTTTTCTTTAAGTTTCGGAATCCCTTGGTTTGTTATTGACGAAATAAAAACATACGGCACCTTAGGTAGGTCTTTTTCAATCTCTTCCATCAATTCTTCATCAAGCATATCCGATTTTGTTACTGCCAGAAACCGCTGTTTATCAAGCAGTTCGGGGTTGTAGGTTTTCAATTCGTTCATCAAAATATCGTACTCTTTTCGGATGTCCTTACTGTCTGCCGGTATCATAAACAGCAGCATAGAGTTTCTTTCGATATGCCTGAGAAAACGTATTCCAAGCCCTTTTCCCTCTGCTGCTCCTTCGATAATTCCCGGAATATCAGCCATTACAAACGATTTGTTATCGTAGTACGAGACAATTCCCAAGTTTGGTTTTAGGGTCGTAAAAGCGTAATCGGCAATTTTGGGTTTTGCCGCCGAAACAACAGACAAAAGCGTCGATTTTCCAGCATTCGGAAAGCCAACCAAACCTACGTCTGCAAGCAGTTTCAGCTCCAAAACCACCCAAGCCTCTTGCCCTTCTTCGCCGGGTTGCGCATACCTTGGTGTTTGATTTGTCGATGATTTGAAGTGAGTATTCCCCAGACCACCACGTCCACCTTTCATCAAAATCCGTTTCTCATCATGCTCGGTAATCTCCATGAGCATTTCGTTGGTTTCGGCATCGCGTGCAACTGTTCCGAGCGGAACTTCGATGATAATATCACTTCCGTCCGAGCCTGTTTTCATTGTCCCAGAGCCGCCCATTCCATTCTCGGCGTATTTATGCCGTTGATATTTTAGGTGAATCAACGTCCAGTAGTTGCTGTTTCCACGCAGGTAAATGTGTCCACCACGTCCGCCGTCGCCGCCGTCTGGTCCACCTTTTGCAATGTATTTTTCGCGATGTAAGTGTATCGAACCTGCTCCTCCGTTGCCAGAACGACAAAATATTTTTACATAATCGACAAAATTGCTGCTTGCCATGTAAGTGTTTTTAGGGTTATTAAAAATAAACAAGCAACCATTGCAAAAATGCGCAATGATTGCTTGTTTTTATCAATCGCAAATGTGGTTTTCGGTAAAACTACTCAAATTTTATTCCTATAATAAATAAAATAAAAATAGCTTTTTCTAATGTTTTTAAAAACCAAATATTGTAGAACAAAGATTAAATTGACCAATACCATTTTTTGCTGTTTCTTGCTGTTTTTCAATCAAATAGTAAATCTTTACTCAATATTAAAAAATGCGGCGCATTTAGTCTTCAAACTCAAAATCGCCAATTTCGATTTTCACATCTGCGCCATCAAGTTCAAACTCGCCCAAACGAACTTTTACATCTCCTTTTTTAAGCTCAAAATCGCCAATCTCAATATTTAACCGTCCGTTGGTTATCTTCACATCGCCAATCTCAACATAGACATTAACATAGGAGTCATCACATTCGCATTTTTCTTCTTCTGTTTCTTCTGTTTCTTCGTAATCTTCCGACTTTTCAGACTCATCTTCGTTGCTGCAACATTCCGATTTTTCCTCGTCCAACGTCTCAACAACTTCGGATAATCGCACAAAAATTTCTTCTACCTCTCCCATTCCGTGAATTGTTTGCAATTTCTCTTCTTTCTCATAAAACTCAAGCAATGGCGAAGTTTCGCTGAGGTAAACAGCCAAACGGTTTGCAATGATTTCTTCGTCTTTGTCGTCCGTGCGTCCAGAATCTTTACCACGGTTTAACAAACGAGTTTTAAGCTCTTCTTGCTCCACTTCGAGAAAAAGAACGGCTTTGATTGGCATCTTTTTTTCTTCCAACATAGCATCTAAAGAGCCAGCTTGTGCCGTTGTGCGCGGAAAACCATCAAAGATAAAGCCTTTAGCATCTTCATTCTCTTCGATGCACTTTTTTATCATGCCGACAACAATTTCGTCCGGAACTAATTCTCCTTCATCCATGAATTTTTGCGCCTCGACACCAAGTGCTGTTGCAGACGAAAGTTCTTTGCGCAAAATATCGCCAGTAGAAAGATGGATAAGTTCGTATTTTTCGGCAAGTTTAATTGCCTGTGTTCCTTTTCCTGCGCCCGGAGGACCAAAAATAATTAAATTTAGCATAGCGTTGTTTTTTTAGGTGAATATTAGTGAACTACGAATTAAGGTCTAAGACCTATTTTTTATGAAACGTTTAAGCTATGAATTAGCAACTTACGTTAACAAAAAGCGGAAAAAACTTTTATAAGAGTACTTACATCACGCTCTTTTATAGCTTGTTTTAACTTTGTAAAGTAGAATTAAGATTTTATGTTACGCAATTTTTGAGCAACTACTAAAATAACTTAGGCATATTCCTAATCTGAGCATAATTTATATAACTCGCTTAAATTTCGACCATATCCGTTATAGTCTAATCCATAGCCTAATACAAAATCGTTAGGAATTTCGGCACCAACATAATCAATCGGAATGTTTTTCTTGTAAGCATCTGGTTTTAAGAGCATTGTTACAATCTTTAGCTCTTTTGGCTTATGTTCTTTGAGGATTTCTACCAAACGTTCAAAAGTATTTCCGGTGTCAATAATATCCTCAATAATAATGACTGTTTTATTCTCAAGATTTTCGTTTAATCCGATGAGTGTCTGCACATTACCTGTCGATTCTGTTCCTTCGTACGAGGCTAATTTAAGAAATGTTATTTGACTATGAAGCTCTATTCGCTTATACAAATCGGCTGCAAACATGAAACACCCATTCAAAACTCCCATAAATACTACATCTTCGTCAGCAAAATCCGTATTGATTTTTTTTGCAAGATTCGCAATTATACTTTGTATCTCAGATTCTGAGATGAAAACCTCAAATTCTTTATCTAAAACTTTTATTTTACTCATGCAATTTTGGGTTTAAGCACTTAGTGCTATTTACTATAAATTATTATTCTTAATAACACACTTACACAGAATTGGTTACAATCGAAATAAGTGTTATTTCCTTATAAATACTCATTTATTAATTAAATCTTTGGATAATTATAATCAAAGTCAAAAAACTCGCAATTTGTTCATAAAAACCAATTTAAGGTCTAAGTAATGGAAAATTAATAATTAATAATTTTGCTTACGCCTGATT
>JAOZMU010000515.1 GCA_029934165.1 Bacteroidales bacterium | reverse complement strand
CACTGGCACAATCACAGTGACAGCCCCCGGCGCAGAGAACAGCCCGCAGACTGTTGAAGTAAAACAAGCTGGTTCTATTCCTGAAATATCAGTCGCTCCTAATGTTTTTCATAGCTTTGTGAACACTCCTATCGGGTCTTCGCTTGTTAAAACTTTCACTCTCTCAAACACAGGTACCGGTAATCTGGACATAGGAACAGTCACTATGTCAAATTCCAGCTATTTTGTTGTTCAGAATGATACTTGTTCAAATCAAACGATAGCTCCTAATAATACTTGTGTTATTGAAGTAGCTTTTTCACCTCAGTCAGAGCCTGAATCCATAAGTTTATATGTTCCTTCAAATGATCCCGGCAATTCACCATTTAAAGAATTATATGCTTATGGTAACGGGGTTTATGTTCCTGCTATTTCAACAGACGTGGATGCCATGAGCTTTGGAAATGTGGATGTTGGAAGTTCTTCAACTGCTCAGATATTAACTGTTTTAAATACAGGTATGGCTGATCTTAATATAGGGGTAGTAACTCTGGGAAATTCCGAAGATTTCCTTTTACAAGGGGACACTTGTTCTAATCAAGCAATAGCTCCTGACAACAACTGTACGATTAAGGTAGCGTTTTTACCCCAGTCGGAAGGCACGAAGAGTTCCACACTAAATATTCCTTCAAATGCCCCTAACTCCTCTTTTGGAGTACCACTTGAGGGAGAAGGTGATAGCCCTGCAATAGAGATTAGCACTATTGTTACATGCCCATCTGTTCAAATAAATGATAACGATCTTTTTGATTTAGGAACGGTATCTACTGATGGTATAGGTTTGGTATCTGTTAATGGTACCGGAACGGGAAGTACCCCAAGTGGTGTGGGTGAATTTTTGCTTGTTTCTAATACAGGTGATGCTCCACTTGAGCTAACAGATTTTGAATTTGTAGGCGGTGATGCTGGCGATTTTGAACTTGCGCATACGAGGTCAGGTAACTGGCGTTGGCACTGGGTGCCGGGATGTTTTGAGGGTGGTTTGAGTAGCCGTACATTATCAGGTAGATGCACGGTAGCTGTGAGAATTAAGAGTGGAACTCCGGTAGGCACAAAAACGACAAACCTTGAAATATCTTCCAATGATCCAAACATACCTGTTTTCAATATTCAGGTTCAAGCTGAAGTAGTTACCTCTACACCGGAAGAAATGTCTAAAGCAGATTGTTCTTCTCCAGATATTGTATCAAATTCTTCAGTTGGTTTTTGGATTGATGAGAACAGTTGGACACCAAAGCGAATTCCTGACGTAAATGATGTAGTTTTAATTAGAAATGGAGATTTCATGTATGGAACTCCCGGAATCATTCAAGTCAAAACCCTCTGTAACAGAGGGACATTATCATCTTGGCTTCATTCGCTTCCATTGTCAGTTGAGGCAACGCATGGAATCAGCAACTTTGATACTGGCATTATCACCAGCAATTTCAAATCTTTGAGGCTTGATCTTGAAAACTGTGATGATAAAGCAGGAGCCAATGTTGTTTTGAAGGCTGGAACTAGCTTTAACATAACAGAAGATTGGACACATGAAATATGTCAACAAGCGATGGGTGCTCCTATTTATAATAACGGTCTCATCGAATCGTCTCGTGGAGGGAATGGTGAAAATTGTGCTGGCACTGGTGGTGATGTTGCCATTCTTGGAAAAAATGTCTTAAATGATACTAATGGTATCATTAGAGCAGGAAAAGGTGGTGAAACCACTAATTCGGGAGCAGGTGGAAAAGGTGGTTATACAATAGTATGGGGTAAACTTGGCGGTACTGGATATTTAATCAACCGTAATGAAATAACAGCCGGTAACGGTGGAACAGGTTGTCCAGGAGGTAATGGGGGCAATTTGGGGCTTTATGCAGAACCCAATTTGATTCCGGGTACTATCAATGCTGGAGTTGGTGGCACTGTCACTGGATGTTCATCAGGCAATAATGGTCATGTATGGATTGAACCAAGTGCTATTGTATTTGATGAAAATACTAAGATTCAAGGCGGAGATGTTATTGTCTTCGGTGGTGAAGATTGGATTTTGGATCTGAGTAATGCTAACCGAACACTTGTTGATGCGACTGGCGATATTACTTTGCAAGTTGGCAAGAACAGTGTGATAGATTTATCAGGCAATACTACGACAGTGCTAAGAGCGGAAGGCAAAGTAACCATTTTGTCTGATACTGTACTCTTGGATGAAAATGTGCAATTGTCAAATATTATTGATGCAACTGAGATTGTAACAGGCCCTGGCAAGATTCGCTATGCTGTTTCAGTCATGAGTATAGGCAAAACCGTCGGAAAGCCTAATATCAATTTACCAATTCGGGTAACAATAGCTAATAGCGGGCCTACACTTGATACTTATGCTCTAAATATAAGTGATACCGCAAATTGGCAAATCGGTACAGTAGAACCTTCCCTTACATTAAGTGGACTTACTGTCATTGAATTACCGTTAGATGTCACTTTACCTGAGACATTAGGGGCTACTAATATCATTACGGTAACAGCTACTTCGCAAACTGATCCGAGTGTATCTGCAAACACCCAGATAGTCATCGAAGTGACTGACAAAAACGAATACCTCTACGATACTGACGGAGACGGCGCACCAGATTGTATTGACGGATGCCCCAACGATCCGAACAAGATCGAACCCGGTATTTGCGGATGCGGCACTCCTGACACGGACTCTGACGGCGATGGCGTAACAGATGACCAGGACGTTTTCCCGAATGACCCGGCAGAATGGTCAGATTCAGACGGCGACGGCACAGGAGACAACGCAGACACGGATGACGACAATGACCAGATGCCCGACATCTATGAAACCGGACACGGTCTGAACCCTGTTGTAAACGACGCGTCCGAAGACCTTGACGGCGACGGTTACACCAACCTTGAGGAATACGAGGCAGACACCGACCCGAACGACCCGGACTCTCACCCCGACGATCCCTACTGCTCCTACCCGGGCGAGTGCTACCAGTTCAACGCCGGAGTATTCACAGTAAACGAAACCGGCAAAGTCAAATCCGACTGGCTCTTTGACGGCGGCGCATACCAGGGCGAACTCGGCATCTTCAGTTTGGAAGGGATGGAAGACCTCACCCCCGGCTCCCCTGACTTCATCAGGGAGGCGGCAAGACGGGCAATGTCCGGCACAGAGGAAGGTTGCATCGTGCTCTCAGACCGGACAGAAGGCGCACGCTTCAGCGGACCGCTCGGCGGAGGCAGCG
>JAOZMU010000514.1 GCA_029934165.1 Bacteroidales bacterium | reverse complement strand
TTTTATCGTAAAAATCTGATGGAATATGAGTTAGAGTAATTTCGTTTTTCTCGCCGTTTGTGTATGGATAAAAAGCATCATAAAGTCTTTTTTTATAAAACGGAACCCAAAACACGACATAGCCATCTTGTCCTTTTTTTATAAGTCCGTTTGTATGAAGAAGTTTTATGCTTGGTCGGTCAATTTTATACGAAATTTTCTCTTCTGTAAAAAGCAATTTTTCTACAAAATTTCTTTCTTCTTCTGCTTTATTCAAAATATTTGAAAAATTCTTATCAATTGCCTCGGTTAAATACCAATCTTCGACTTTCAAATAATCATCGTAAACTAACTTCTTTTTTTCAGGAAAATCCTCGACAAGTTTTCGGGCAAATCCATTTACAAGTCCGGGTTGATTTGCCGTTATTTCCGTTATTTTTAGCTTAACTTTTTCTTCAAAAAGCTGTCCTGTTTCTTCTTCATGTTGCCCAAGTAATTCAAAAACCTCTTCGTTTGTGAAATACGGAACATTCAGATTATCAGCAATATTGAATGGACTTGCATTATCTTTCACAACGCCAACAATATTTGAAACTCCAACAAGAATTACGCTTTTCAGGCAATGACTTTCGCGCGAATGATATGCATTGCGTATTGAATGCAAAAAATCTCCAAAATATTCTTCGTTAATTCCTTCTACTTCGTCAATTATTAAGACATATTTATGGTCTTTAATTTCAGATATTAATCTAAAAATGTGAGAAATTTCTGTTTCTTTTGTAAAATCTAAACCCCAAAATTTTTTAATATCTGCCGTTAGTGCATATAAGAAATTTTTTAACGACGTATTTTTATAGTTTTCAAAATTTATGTGAGCAACTTTATAATCTTGTTTTATAAGTTCCTCCGCAAGTTGTCTGAAATACGTGCTTTTACCAGTCTGACGAGGTGCCCAAATGGTGAAATACCGCTCGTCTTTCACTAATTCAACCCCTTTATTTATGAGCTTTGTTCGATGAATTGTATAGTGCTTTTTAGGAATATTTGGACCTGATGTGTTAAATTCTTTCATAGTTTTTTCGCTTTTTCACAGATTTATAATTTTCCTCCAAATTCCATCAAATAGGCTTTAATAAAATCGTCTAATTCTCCGTCCATAACAGCTTGCACGTTTCCTGTTTCGCAGCCTGTGCGTAAGTCTTTTACCATTTTATATGGGTGCATAACATAATTTCGGATTTGCGAACCCCACTCTATTTTCATTTTTTGACCTTCGATTTCAGCTTGTTTTTCGCGGCGTTTGCGTATTTCTATTTCATAAAGATGCGATTTTAAAAGGCTCATCGCATTGTCTTTGTTCTGAAGTTGCGAGCGAGTTTCTGTATTTTCAACCACAAAACCTGTCGGTAGGTGTTTCAAGCGAACGCCTGTTTCCACTTTGTTTACATTTTGTCCGCCTGCTCCGCCAGAACGAAAAGTATCCCATACTATTTCTGCCGTACTAATCTGAATATCAATAGATTCATCGACAACCGGCGACACAAAAACCGATGCAAAAGTTGTATGTCGTTTGTTAGCAGAATCGTAAGGCGAAAGACGCACCAACCGATGAACTCCATTTTCGCTTTTGAGGAAACCGTAAGCAAAATCGCCTGATATTTCGAGAGTTGCCGATTTGATTCCGACTCCGTCTGCTTGGTTGTCTAATTCGCGAATTTTGTAGCCTTGTCGCTCGGCGTACCGCATATACATTCGGTACAGCATTCCTGCCCAGTCGAGGCTTTCTGTTCCACCTGCGCCGGAATTTATTTTCACAATTGCGCCCAAAGTATCTTCTTCGTTGCGAAGCATGTTTTTCTGTTCTAACGCTTCCACATGCTTTGTTGCCAGATTAAATTGGTTTTCAACCTCCGTCACTGTTGCTTCGTCTTCTTCAAAAAACTCGACGATAATCATCAAGTCGTCAATGCTTTGCTCAACGCCGTCAAAGTCTTTAGTCCAAACTTTTAGCAAATTAGTTTTTTTAAGATGCACTTCCGCCTCTTTCGGATTGTTCCAAAAATCTGGCGATTCGGCAACAGATTCCATCGCTGCAATTTTTTCTAATTTGGCAGATATGTCAAAGATACCTCCTCAACGCTTCCTTGCGTTCAACCAATTGTTCGGCTTGTCCTTTTGTAATCATTTTATAGTGTGTTTATTGTTATTTTGATACCAAATGTGCCTTGCAGAAGCAGCAATATACATGCCTACAAGTTAGATTAAATTGAACAAAAATACAAATTTAGCTAATACTTACAAGCAAAAAGCGTAAAATTCGCAGTTATTGCAAGAGTGTTATGTGCAAGTATTAATGTCAGATATGTCGGTTTTTTATGTGCTTTAGCAGTGGTTATTTGGCTGATGGCTAACTACTTGATTGCGGTTTTTCTATTTTCTTTTCTTACTCTACCGTTTTTTGTTGAAACCTAAACTTTTGCTGTACAGATGTAGCAATAATAAGGTTTTTCGAGCCAATTTTCTGAATATTTATATTCATTCAATCTTTCAAAAGCCGACTGTTTTCCGGCATATTTTTTCTGCACATTTGGGCAATATGGACAAAAAGTAGAATAAAATATAAATATGGTATTATTATTAATTCAAAAATAGAAAAAATAGAACTTTGTAATGATATTGTCATTATTCCGTTGAAATATTTTTTATTACTCTAATGGAAAAAGTCGAGTAGGTAATGGACTTTCACTCATAGACTTCTCACAGGTACGCACGTGAACCTATCGGCTCATACGGTTCTTCCAGCTCTTGTAACCATTTCAGGTTATCAAGTATTACAAAATGTTAGCTTAGGTCTTAGACTTTAAAACGGAATATATACAATTTCGTTTTGTCCATATTCTAGCATCATCACTTTTGTTGAAATAGTTCTTGCACGATATTGGTTTAAACCAATACGCAAATATTTTTCATTGTCGAATAACTGCCAAGTAGATTCGCTTCTTATCGTATCGCCTTGGTTGATAATTAGACTGCCATCATCATAAAATGTCAGGACTCCATCAGATATTTCGTAGTTTTCGTTGGTAGATAAATTTACAAAATGTTTCATTTTCCAACTATTTCGGGTTAGGCAATTTTCTCTTGAGAGCGATAGATTCAGAATTTCATCGCAACTTGAAGAGGTAAATAGTAGTACTACAAGGACACATATAGTTTTCATCTTAACTTATTGTTTAATAGTAAATTAAGGTCTAAGACCTATTTTTTATGAAACGTTTAAGCTGTGAATTAACAA
>JAOZMU010000513.1 GCA_029934165.1 Bacteroidales bacterium | reverse complement strand
TTAGTTTTAGTTAGGAATTTTAATGGCTTACTTTATTAAATTCATTTTTACTAAGTAAAATGAAAATAACTTAGTATAATAAATTTTGTAACATGAATTATTATCAGGCGTAAGCCAATTTATAATTCACTTAGAAGAAAGATTAAATTAACCTATACCATTATTTGCTGTTTGTTGCTGATTTTCAGTTAAATAGTAAATCGTTGTCTCAATATTAAAAAGTGCAAGGCACTTACAATATGTATGATATTTTTAAATTACATTTTGTAAACGCCTGTAAATCAACGCCTTGTAAAATTCGCAAAAATTATTTAAACTACTGATTATTAGAGCAATATGTTTTTATACATTGGAAAATGTCATACACATTGCACTTAGTAATTATTAAAAAATAAATTGGAATTTTTTGGCGCAATTATTTTGTTCATTCTCAAATTTTTAAACGAGAAGACAATGAATAAAAGAATAAGCAAAAACCAGTAGTTGTTATTTAAGGTCTAAGACCTATTTTTTATGAAACGTTTAAGCTGTGAATTAAAAACTTAGGTTAATAAAAGGCGTAAGAACTTTTGTAAAAGTGCTTAATTGCTACTTAATGAAGCAAGAATTTTCAATAAACTACATTGTATCCTAAAAAATATTAGAATGTTAGAAAAGGTTTCAGAAAAAAAGATAGACTTATTTGAGTTTCACAACACTTTCGATCAGCATATTCAAGTATCGTACAAAGGACCGTTCGATAGAAATATTTTGGCTGATTTGGGGAACTACATAAAAATAATTATCGGAAAAAACCCCAAAGCAAGCAAGCGACTATTCAAAATATTTATAGAGTTGGCACAAAATATCGCATATTACTCTGCGGAGCGCAACAATATTTCGGGCAAAGATGCAGGAGTTGGCACTATTGTAATTGGAGAATTTGAAAATTATTATGCGTTTATGACCGGCAACGTTGTCAGTAATGAAGATATTGGTCATGTGATTGAAAAATGCAAAATCATTAACACCTTAGACAGAGACGGTTTGCGAAAATACAAACGCGAACTACACTCGCAACCACAAGGTACGCATGGCGCAGGACACATCGGGCTTATTCAGGTAGCCATTACATCTGCAAATCCGCTTGAATTTAAGGTTTCAAAAATATCCGAGTCAGATTCTTTTTTCGCTTTAACAGTCCGAATAGAAAAATAAGCACATTCTGCTACTTATCAAAAAATGTATCACATTGATAATCACGCCGATAACAGCAATAAAAGTGTCGATTATCTTTACGCACCTATTTAATCACAAAATTGCATTAACGCCAATGGAAAATTTAATTATAAAAGCTATTGAAGATGCTTACAATACGCCTGCCGTTAACTTCAACCATCAAACTGGATTATGCGAATTATCTGGCGAATCTTACATCGAAGAAACAGTTACATTCTACAAACCTATCATGACATGGTTAGAAAAATACACATCAGTGATAAAAAAACCGCTTACATTTAACTTCCGTCTAACATACTTCAACACAAGTAGTTCCAAATCTATTCTAAATATTTTAAAACTCTTGAAAGGATACGAAGAAGCTGACGGACAAATTACTGTAAACTGGCATTTTGAGGAAGACGACATCGACTTAGAAGAGGAAATAGAGGATTTAGCGATAATCACAGGATTGGATATTAATATGATTACGTATTAGTTTGAAACCTTCAAATTGAATAGATGTAATTTGAATTATTTGGAGTTTTTTGGGAAAGGAGAAAAATGGATTTTTGCATAACAACAAAAGTAATTCATACAAAAAGCAATTACGGTCAAGTAGCTCATAATCTGCGTAATATAACATATAGATTTGTTTTGCTTTTAGTTTTATTCAATCATATAATTAATATTAATTTATCGGCACAGCCTGCAAAAATCGACAGCTTAATACTCAAACTTAACAAAACTGCCGATTTGCCTGATAAAGTAAAAATTTACAACAAAATTTGCTTACATTTCACAGGAAAAGACCCCAAAAAAGCACTCCTTTACGGCAGAGACGGTCTGGAACTTGCCCGCCGGATAGACAATAAAATAGGAATTGCAATGTCAAGCTTTCGGCTTGGAACTGTTTACTACGTTTCTGGCAACTATTCGCTCGCCCTCAAGCTATTTTCGCAAAGCCTTAAAATTGCCGATGTACTGAATAACAGAGAAATAAAAGCCAATGTTTACAACAACACAGGTCTAATTTATCGAGCGCAAAACAATAATCAAAAAGCCCTTGAGTATTTTTTTCGCAGTCTCGAAATTCATCAGAAATCGCCAGATTCGACAATACTAATTGCGCCATACACAAACTTAGGAGATATATACGAAGCCACAGGACAGTACGACAACTCCGAAATTTATTACAACAAAGCATACAAAATCGCCAAAAACACAAACCATTTTCGTGGCTTGGCATTTGCGCAAACAGGATTAGCAAATTTATATGCCATAAAAAAAGACCACAAAAAGGCTACAGAACTATATCTTTCGGGGCTTGCAAATCGTGAAAAGATAAACGATATTTACGGAAAAATAAACTCGTATGCAAACCTTGCAAAATACTATTTAAGCCGAAAAAACTATGAATTGGCAGAAGAGTACGCAAATTTAATGCTAGAAAAAAGCAAAGAACAAAACTACAAAGAAGCATACAAAAATAGCCTACAAATTTTACACAAAATTTATGCTGCAACTAACAAATTTGACAGAGCTTACAGTACTGTTTTACAGACTATTGAACTTCAAGATAGCCTACGAAGCAACGAAACTACAAAATTGATTTTACAGTACGAAATCCTTGCAGATTATAACAAAAAAAAGCAAAACGAAGTTTTGACAAAAAATAACGAAAAAATTATTTCACAAGCCGAAGTCGCCAGAGTACAACTACATCAAAAATTTCTTATTTTTGCAATTCTATATTTGCTAATTGCCGTATTAATCTATATTTGGAGCTACAGATTAATATTGAAAAAAAACAAAATATTAGAATTGCAAAAGCAACAAATCAACGAAAAAAACAATAAAATAAAACAAGTTTCTACTGAAATAGCAATACAAGAAAAAAAAATTATAACACAACATACCAAGCTAAAAAAACAAACACAAATCATCAAAACACAACACGACAAAATTCAGACCCATGAAAACTATTTCTTAAACGAATTAAATAATGCTAGTTATGTACAAAAAGCGGCTACCAGTCTAAAGTTGGACACCCCTGTTACTTAACCAGTTAGCTTTGA
>JAOZMU010000051.1 GCA_029934165.1 Bacteroidales bacterium | reverse complement strand
TAAAATTCCTAACTAAAACTAAATCAGGAGTAAGCAAAATTATTAATTATTAATTATTAATTTTCTATTACTTACAAAAGTTCTTACGCTTTTTATTAACCTAAGTTTTTAATTCACAGCTTAAACGTTTCATAAAAAATAGGTCTTAGACCTTAATTTTGAACTTATTGCTACGGATAGACATAATTTATGTTCGGTTTATGTATCATTTTGAGTTGAGTGAGATTACTTTTTGTAGTTCTTATTATTAATTACGGTTTAGAAACTAAAACAAACTCTCAAAATTCTTTTAGTGCAAAGTTTTTTGGGAGTTGCAGTGATAGTAATTGTAAAAATATTGCTTTAAATTTATTTCTTAGTAAAATGAATTTAATAAAGTAAGCCATTAAAATTCCTAACTAAAACTAAATCAGGCGTAAGCAAAATTATTAATTATTAATTATTAATTTTCCATTTCTTAGTTTATAATAAATTATAAATATGACAAAATATTCGGAAGATAGTATTAAAACATTAGATTGGAAAGAGCATATCCGTAAACGTCCTGGTATGTATATCGGGAAATTGGGCGATGGTTCTGCTGCCGACGATGGTATATATATTTTGCTAAAAGAAGTATTCGATAACTCCATAGATGAATATATGATGGGGTTTGGGCGGGAGATTACCATAAAAATACAGAACAATGAGGTTTCGGTGCGCGATTACGGTCGTGGCATTCCGCTTGGCAAAGTTGTCGATGTTTCTTCAAAGATGAATACCGGAGCTAAGTACGACTCGAAGGTCTTTAAGAAGTCTGTTGGTCTGAATGGTGTTGGTATCAAGGCGGTGAATGCACTTTCGCAGAAGTTTGTAATTAGTTCGTATAGAGAGGGACAGGTCAAGTCTGTCGAATTTTCGGGAGGTGTTATCCGCGATGACCACAGCTTGCAACCAACCGACAAACCCAATGGAACAAACATTAGCTTTTATCCTGATACGGAATTGTTTGGTAACTTTCAGTATCTCAACGAGTATATCGAGCCATTATTGAAGAACTATGTGTATCTTAACACTGGTTTGACCATAAATTTTAATGGCAAAAAGTTTTTCTCAAAACATGGTTTGCGAGATTTATTGAACGAAAACATGAGTTCCGAGGGGTTGTATCCTATTATACACCTGAAAGATGACGATATTGAGGTTGCAATAACCCACGGAAATCAATATGGAGAGGAATACTATTCGTTTGTCAACGGGCAATTTACATCGCAGGGCGGAACGCATTTGCTTGCTTTTCGGGAAGCTATTGTGCGCACGATAAGAGACTTCTATAAAAAAGATTACGACTATTCCGACATTCGAGCATCGGTGATAGCGGCAATAAGCGTTAAGGTCGAAGAGCCAGTTTTTGAATCGCAAACCAAGACAAAATTAGGGTCTAAGAACATGACCCCTAATGGTGTTAGTGTACGAAACTTCATCATTGATTTCATCAAGCGTAAGTTGGATAATTTTTTACATAAAAACCCAAAAGTTGCGGGAGTTTTACAGAAAAAAATCCTTGCATCTGAGAAGGAGCGCAAACAGATAACAGGCATAAAAAAACTTGCACGAGAACGCGCCAAGAAGGTTAGCCTGCATAATCGGAAGTTGCGCGATTGCAAGGTACATTATAACTCTAAACATCAACGCAAAGACGAATCTACAATATTCATAACGGAGGGAGATTCGGCGAGTGGCTCGATAACCAAATCGAGAGAAGTAGCAACGCAGGCAGTGTTTTCGTTGAAGGGTAAACCGCTCAATACCTTTTCTTTGACAAAGAAGGTTGTCTATGAAAACGAAGAGTTCAATTTGTTGCAAGCCGCACTTAACATTGAGGACGGAATTGACAATTTGAGATATAACAATGTTATCATTGCCACCGATGCCGATGTCGATGGAATGCACATACGTTTATTGTTGATAACGTTTTTCTTAAAATTCTTTCCCGAAGTTATCAAAAACAATCATCTTTTCATCTTGCAAACACCACTGTTTAGAGTTAGAAATAAGAAAGATACTATCTACTGTTATAGCGAAGAAGAGCGCGACACTGCAACAAAAAGATTGGGGCGCAACCCAGAAATCACCCGCTTTAAAGGTTTGGGAGAAATATCTCCTAATGAGTTCAAGGGATTCATTGGCAAAAATATCAGATTAGAACCCGTTATACTTCGTCGAGAAGATGCAGTGGCAGATATGCTATCTTTTTACATGGGAAAGAACACGCCAGACAGACAAGAGTTTATTATAAATAATTTACGTGTTGAAGTATAAATCAATTCAACCTTCGTTCAAATACCAAATCGGTATCGACATATAGTAAATAGACTTATCCTAATTTATGATAATTAGTTAATTACGAAATTTGAATTAAAGCAACTTGATATACATAATCGCATAAATAATAAAAATAGATGAACAAAGAATATAATAAATTCAAAAGAAATCTTGCGAAATCTCATACCGAAGAAGACGTGAAAAATGCTTATGCAAAGCATTTCAAAATTCAATATGATACTTCGGATAGACACGATTTATATACACCACGTATTTTATTTGAGTTTAAGTATGATAAAAATATGCTAAATATTAAAGCAAGAGCAACGATTTTAGCACAAATACTTTATTATGTTCATCGCTTAAAATTTGGATTTACACAAAAAGCAATTCCAATATTTTTATGTTTATCGGACAAAAACGAAACAATTATAACAAAGACAATTGAGTGGAAAGAGTATTATTCCGACTTAAAAAGTTATGATTGGGATTTAGCCCCAAGTATTCCAGATAAAAAATTAATTGAAAATTTAATAACAGACGAAAAAGTTAGAAATTTTCATATCTACAACCTTGAAAATGAAAATGATTACAACATATTTCAAGAAAAACTTACAACATATTTAGACCCACAGCAAGAATTTGGTTTTAGTGATAAAAAGATAATAACAGAAGAAAATTTTGAAGACATTTTTGAGTATTGGAATGGTATTTTTGGCAGTTCTGTAAAAAATGGTTTTAAATCATCTAAATATTTTGTTTGCGACATTCAAAAAGGGCGAACGCATTTAAGCAAAGAAGAAGGAAAGGCATATTTCGATTTTGGAAACAGTGAAGTTAGAATGAAAAAAATTCTAATGAAAGATTACCAGTTTTTTTGGCAATTATATGAAAAAGTTACTTCGGTAGATACAATGCGTGGTATTTTATCAAAAATTGACCGCCTTACAGATGAAGATATGAGACGTTTTCATGGTGAATTTTTCACACCTATTCGATTTGCCAATAAAGCATTAGAATATATTGAAAAAACTATTGGCAAAGAATGGTGGGAATCAGGCGATTACCGTATTTGGGATATGGCTTCGGGAACAGGAAATCTTGAATGGTATTTACCGAATGATAGCTATAAATATCTTTATTTATCAACTCTTTATCCAAGTGAAGTTGAGCATTGCGAAAAATTATTTCCGAGTGCGACCGTTTTTCAATATGACTACCTAAACGATGATGTTGCTAACGTATTTGCCAACGGAACAATTGACTTTAGCTTTACATGGAAATTACCCAAAAAATTAAGACAAGATTTGGCAAACCCCAAATTAAAATGGATAATTTTAATAAATCCACCTTTTGCAACAAGCCAGACAGCAGGAACAAGTGGGAAAAGCAAACAAGATGTTAGTAATACTGCCATTCGTAAAGTAATGCATCATCAGAATTTAGGCGAAGTTTCGAGAGAATTAGCCATGCAATTTGCTTTTAGAATAAAAAAAGAATTTGCCGAAAGACAAGCATACTTTGGGCTTTTTTACAAAATAAAACATCTAAATTCAAATAATGACCAAAAATTGCGTGATACAATTTTTAAATTTGGCTATGAAAAAGGATTTATGTTTTCTTCCTCTACATTTTCAGGAACATCAAGAAATAGCCCTTTCCCTGTTGCTTTTATGCTTTGGAATTTGAATAAGAATTTACACCTTGAAAAACAAAAAATTAAATTAGATATTTTTAATGATAATGTAGAAAAAATAGGTAAGAAAAAAATAACGTCTGAAAATAAAGACCTTTTTTTAAGTAAATGGATAAAACGACCTCGTGCAAATATAAAATTTCCGCCAGTTGGTTCTGCAATAACTTTAAAAACTCAAAATAAAGACAAACGAGATAGAATTGCAGATGGATTTATCGCATCGTTTATGTGTAAAGGAAATGATTTTCAAAATCAAAATTTCACAGCCTTATTATCAGCACCTTATGTGAGTGCAGGTGCTTTGTCTGTAACGGCTGATAATTTTGAAAAATCTATGGTAATTCATGCTGTCAGGCGTATTCCCAAAGCAACATGGATTAATGACCGAGACCAGTTTTTACAAGCAAAACAAGAATTATCGGAAGAATTTGTAAATGATTGTACTATTTGGAATGTTTTCAGTAACTCTAATCAAACTGCATCAATGAAAGACGTAGAATATGAAAGAGAAATATATCAAATCAAAAATAATTTTTTTCCGTTTCTAATAGCAGAATTGAAAGATTGGGAAATTACTGATAGTGATTTTTCATTAACACTTGCATCGGCAGAAGATAGATTTGTGGCAAAATGGCTATCTGAAAAAGAATTTAGCACAGAAGCAAAAGAAACAATTCAAGCGGGTAAAGAAATTTATAAATTTTATTTTGCAAACCTCAATCAATTAAGAACTAATTTATTTGAAATCAAAACGTGGGACGCTGGTCTTTGGCAAATAAAGAAAGTTTTACAAGACCAAGATTTAGCCAGAGATTTATTTAAAAAGTTGAAAGAAAAACATGATATTTTGCGAGATAAGATATTACCGCAAATATATGATTATGAATTTATACCAAAGATTGAAATATAAAAAAATATGTATAACATTGTGTTGGAAAACAGTCATTTTTTTTACTTTTTGTTCCGCCTACCACTACACAAAAAGTAAAAAATGCCCGCCACAAGCAAGTTACCGATAGCGGTTTAGTAAGTACTCTTACAAAAGTTCTTACGCTTTTTATTAACCTAAGTTGTTAATTCACAGCTTAAACGTTTCATAAAAAATAGGTCTTAGACCTTATAAATACGAATAAACAATATTAATTATGATACAGGGAAAGAAAATTGCCGTAGTATTGCCAGCATACAATGCCGAAAATACTCTTGAAAAAACATTCCATGAGATTCCTTTTGATATTGTCGATGATGTGATTTTGGTCGATGACAATAGCACCGATAACACCATTGGCGTAGCGCGAGGGCTTGGTATAAAGCACATAATAAAGCACGAGAAGAATTTGGGCTACGGCGGAAACCAAAAATCGTGCTACAACAAGGCAGCAAAGATAGGTGCAGATATTATTGTCATGCTGCACCCCGATTATCAATACACCCCAAAGCTCTTACATTCTATGTGTTACATCATTGCCAACGATGTGTATAGTGTTGTTCTTGGCTCGCGGATTCTTGGCGATGGAGCTATCAAAGGCGGTATGCCAATTTATAAATACATTGCAAACCGGTTTCTAACCCTGACACAAAATATGCTCATGTGGCAGAAGCTCTCCGAGTATCATACAGGCTATCGTGCGTTTTCGAGGGAGGTATTAGAGAGCATAAATTATAACGAAAATTCTGACGATTTTGTGTTCGACAACCAAATGTTGGCACAAATTTGTTTTGCCGGCTACGAGATAGCTGAGATAACCTGCCCAACAAAATATTTCGAGGAGGCTTCGTCCATAAACTTTGGGCGTAGCATTAAGTATGGGATAGGTGTGCTTAAAACTTCGTTCATGTATCTGCTGCAAAAGCTAAAGATAGCCAAATTTACCATCTTCGAGCGGGGCAAAACCATAGAAGAGATTGACACAAACAGCTCCTCAGAATAGATTTTCCAACTTTACCAACCACTACCATAACGCAAAGATTACCCCCAACATAAAAAAGATAAACCTTAACTATAATTATTATGGCATTCAGTAGCTTGGCAAAATTCATACGCCTGCTCGAAAAAGAAAACGAGCTTATACGCATCTCTCACCCTGTGGATTATAACTTGGAGATTGCCGAAATAACCGATAGAGTATCCAAGATGCATAGCGGTGGAAAGGCGTTGTTGTTTGAGAACAACGGAACAGGTTTTCCGGTGGTTACAAACATACTTGGCTCGGTACGCCGAATGTGTCTGGCATTGAATGTCGAAGATTTAGAGGAAGTTGGCGACGAAGTCGAAAGCCTGTTTCAACTAATGATAGAGCCTAAAAAAAGTTTTCTTGATAAGCTAAAGCTACTGCCAACACTGAAAAAAGTCTCATCGTGGATGCCAAAAGTGATTGCCGGACGTGGAGCTTGCCAAGAAATTATACAAGACAACCCAGACCTGTCAATATTTCCGATACTAAAATGCTGGCCAAACGATGGCGGACAGTTTATAACCCTGCCAATGGTGAACACAAAAGACCCAAACACAGGCATACGCAATGTTGGAATGTATAGGCTGCAAATGTTCGACGGAAAAAGTACCGGAATGCACTGGCATAAACACAAAGTGGGCGCGCGACATTATAGGGAATACAAGAAACTCGGAAAGACCATGCCTGTTGCCATTGCGCTCGGCGGCGACCCTGTTTATACATACACCGCAACTGCCCCCCTACCCGACAACGTGGACGAATACATGTTGGCGGGTTTTTTGCGGAAAAAGCACGTCGAGTTGGTTAGCTGCATAACTCAAGATATTGAAGTGCCAGCAGATGCCGATATTATCATCGAAGGATACATTGACCCAACCGAAGACCTTGCTTGGGAAGGACCATTTGGCGACCATACGGGCTTCTACTCGTTAGCAGACTGGTATCCACGGCTACACATCACTTGCATAACACACCGCAAAAATGCCATTTACCCCGCAACAATAGTCGGAGTGCCACCACAAGAAGATGCCGCAATTGCAAAAGCCACCGAGCGTATATTCCTACCACTGATACGCCTCTCGATGCTGCCGGAACTTATCGACATGGAGATACCGCAAGAGGGAGTGGCGCACAACCTGACAATTGTATCAATCGACAAACAGTTTGAGGCACACGCTCTAAAAGTGATGAATGCCTTGTGGGGAGCTGGACAAATGATGCTGAACAAAACCCTTATCGTTGCCGATGCCAATTTTTATTTAAGTAACTACATCAAGCTGGCGCAAGTGGTTACAAAAAACACAGACCCAAAATCGGATATACTTTTCAGCCGAGGAGCGATAGACGTGCTTGACCACGCTGCCCGAAAATTTTCTTTCTCTGGCAAAATGTGTATCGACGCAACCAAAAAATTCGATGCCGAAATAAACAACCTGCCAACAAAATACATTCCGACATACGTAAACGGCACAGAAATAGAAAATACTTTTGCCGAAATTACAAAAGTCAATAGCTCGCTGATTTCTTCGGATATATCGTTGATATTGATTGCGATGAAGAAAACAAAACCAACCCATGCAAAAGATATAGTGCAAGAGCTACAAAAGCATGCAGAATATAAATATATTAAGTTTTACGTCTTTGTCGATGAAATGGTAGATGTAGATGATGTTGCAACAACAACATGGATTTGTGCCAACAACATCGACCCGCTACACGATTGCACCATTGTTGAAAGCATGGACGTTTCGGCACTTGTTATTGATGGGACACGAAAAACAGCCGAGGTTGATAAATTTGCCCGCGACTGGCCAAACATTGTCGTATCCGCCGACGCAACCATCAAAAAGGTTGATGAGATGTGGGCAGAGCTAGGCATTGGCAGTATGCAACCATCGCCGTCGTTAAGATTTAAGCAATATCTTTTCGGGCTAAATGCTTCCGTCGATGCAACATAGACAGACCCCAAATACAATTGGCTGTTTGTCAGTACAAACCACTGACAAACAACCAAAACACCACCAAGCAGCAAACAACTTTGCCACATATACAATTATAATATGATGAAAATAATAATTTGGGCGGCAAAAAGTGCTTTTCGCTTGTAGTCGTAGTGTTGCCTTGCGTTTTTTGCGCGTTTTGGGGTGAGCTTCCTTCGGTCGCTACCCCAAAACGTGCAAAAAACGCAAGCCACCACCACGAGCTACCGCTACAATCCCTGCCGCAACATCGCGTTGTAGCAAGCGCATCACAACAATCACAACAATATAAATGTAGTGTAAATAGTAATTAATAAAATATAAATAAAATATAATCCAATGTATAAAGACATCAGCACAGATTCAAAGAAAACAAATAGCAATATTAAAATACAGTTGCATTAAATTTCACAAATCATAAACCGATGTATATCTACAAAAGCTCATACCAAAAAATATTTAACCATTTGTATAAGTGCAATAGTACATAAAAAGTAAAAATACATATAGTCGATAACATACAAAACCATAAACACAAACCAAAATAAACCAATGTATATTAGCAGTAGTATCAATTGAAAACCAAACAAAGCATAAGAGAAGAACAAAGCAAAAATCACAAACCAATGTAACCATAAGCACAACAACATCGACTATTATAACGATAATAAATTAAGATATGTGTAATTATATGACTAATATCATTGAAAATAATATGAAACCCATAAATTATAGTAACATTGCATTAGTAAGCATAAATTATAATTATCTTCGGTTCACAACAATTTGAAATAATTTTAATACTTTTACATAAATTTATTTCTATAAATATTTGAGTAATTAGTCTAAAGTTGAACAGCTAATTATAGAACCCTCTTCGTAGTTAGTTTTATCCAATATTATATTGATAACTATAATATTTGTTTTTATCGTACCAACTTCCTTACTAATATATGATAAATTATGATATTAAATAAATTAATATTAATCCAAAAAGTAATTAGTAAAATGAATTTAATAAAGTAAGCCATTAAAATTCCTAACTAAAACTAAATCAGGCGTAAGCAAAATTATTAATTATTAATTATTAATTTTCCATTACTTAGCAACTATCAACCAGAAAGTAATTTAGTGTTAGTTATACTCTTATAAAAGTTCTTCCGCTTTTATTGTCGTAAATTGCTAATTCACAGCTTAAACATTTCATAAAAATAGGTCTTAAACCTTACTTACTTGGCACAATATGCTAAAAACCAAATAACATTGATAAATGAGATTATTACAAGCCATAACATACCGATTGAAATTTGTGAAATACAAGATAACAGCCAAACACACTGGCGGTCATGGCATACATTCGCCTTTCATTTATAGCCTCTTGACGGAAGTAATTGAATCTGGAAATGAGTATTATGCCTATAATGAAATTGCCGAAGCACGCACATCACTGTTACAGTCGAAAGAAATTCTCACGGTAGAGGATTTAGGAAGTGGGTCGCAACTATTAAACGCAACCAAAAGGACAGTAGGCGAAATTGCACGTTGCTCTGGCACAAACCAAAAATTTGGCGAGCTGTTATTTCGTCTATTAAATCGTTTCCGAGCCAAGAATATTATAGAGCTTGGCACATCTGTTGGCATCGGGACAATGTACCTATCACGTGCCGATAGTCGTGCAACTATCTATACAATAGAAGGCTGCAAGCAAACGGCAAAAGTAGCAAAGAAAAACTTTGCAGATAATAACATCAAAAATGTGGTTCAATTTATTGGCGATATTAACACAACCTTGCCTTCAATCTTAGCGAAAGCAAAAACCGTAGATTTGGTCTTTTTTGATGGAAACCACAAAAAAAAACCAACAATTGCATATTTCGAGTTGTGCCTGCCTCACATTCACAACGACACCGTTTTTATTTTCGATGATATTCATTGGTCAGCAGGCATGGAAGAGGCTTGGCTGCATATAGTTAAGCACCCAAAAGTTACGGCTTCGATAGATTTGTTTTTTCGTGGGATTGTTTTCTTCCGAAAAGAGATGAAACAACAAAATTTTGTGATTGCATTTTAGCTTGTTACTACTATTGACGCATAATTGACAACTTCGTCTGCTGGATAGACTTCGCCCGAATGTCCACGCCGTAAAACTTTTGCTACTGCTGCATTAGAAACTAACTTCGTGTATTCTATCAAAGCCATGATAGCACCATAGCCACAGACAGAAATATTTTTTTGTCGCACTATTTTGTTAAGATTTTCGGCATTAAAATTTAAAATTTCGGTAATAACCAAATCATCAAGTTCCTTTCCCTCATCTGGCGGTAGGAAATGCGAAAAATCTGACGAAGCTAATACTAAAATTCTCTTCTTTAACCGTTTATTAGCATCGTAGATTGCTTTTGCAACACTTCTAGCATTTTCTGGCGTTTGTTCACAAATAGCAATTGGGACAATCTTGTAGTTATAAGGTGTAAAATGTTGTAAGAAAGGGAGCAACACCTCGCCCGAATGTTCGTATTTGTGTGCCATTTCGTTCTTCGCAAAGGGCAAGATGTCTGCAAAATCATTATCAATGGCTACTTCTCCTAATGGTGTTTGCCATTTTTCGTTGTCGTCCAACGAGATAGGCGCGCCATAACCGGTATGACTTGGATTAATGATGAATATAGTGTCGAAAGTTTGTGGTGTCTGTCTCAACAAATCGAAAAAGTGAACAGCTTGATAGCCCGAAAAAATAAATCCGGCATGAGGAATAACAGCACCAATAATCTTATTTTTAGCTATTTCTGTGTTGATAATATCCTTTTCGCGTTCATAAATTTTTTCCATCAGCGCGATGATTTCTTGTTTGTCTTGCGGATAGAATTTTCCGGCTACGGCAGGTTTTCTTGTTTTCATAATTTCAAGGGTTAAAAAATAGTTAGAGAATGTCCACAAAAGTCGCAATTCATATCACTATCAATGCCAGTGATTTTTATGTTATAGGCATTTCGTTCGATAACTACATGAGAGCAATTCGGACAGTAAGTGTTTTGTGCAGATGTGTCATCAACATTGCCAACGTAAACATAGTTTAGATGTTTTTTTGCTATTTGGTACAATTTTGAAAGCGTTTTTAGTGGTGTAGAATTTATTTTTAACTTATACATCGGGAAATATCTTGATAAATGCAAAGGAGTATTTCGTCCTAATTTTTCACTAATCCAAGCAACCATTTCGGTAAAGATTTCTTGATTGTCGTTTTTGGTTGGGATAATTAAAGTAGTTATTTCGAGGAGCTTATTTGCTTCGGCAATTTGTTGCAAAGTATTGAGAACTGGAGCTAATGTCGAACTAGTAAGTTGTTTATAAAATATGTCGTCAAATGATTTTAGGTCGATATTAAACGCATCAATATACGGCAATAGCTTTTCTAACGGTTTATGGTTAATATATCCATTAGACACAACGATGTTACTCAGCCTGTTTGCCGTTGCCAATTTCGCAGTATCGTACATAAATTCGTAATATATAGACGGTTCGTTATACGTGTATGCAATGCCAATGTTAGCAGTACGCGATTTTGCTATCTTTATTATATCCTCAGGCTTATAGTTTTTGGTATCAGAGGCTTCGGAAGCAGAGATTTGAGCGATGCTACTGTTCTGACAAAATTTACAATGCAAGTTGCACCCAAACAAACCAACAGAAAGAACTTGTTTTCCCGGACTAAGATGATAGATTGGCTTTTTCTCGATAGGGTTAAAATTCATTACCGTAAGTTTGCCGTAATTGGTTGTTATCAAGGTGTTTCCAATATTTTTGCGAACTCTGCATTGTCCTGTTTGTCCTTCGGCAAGCTGGCAAAAATGCGGGCAGAGTTGACATTGAATTGTAGATGTATCCGTTTTTTTGTAGAATAAGGCTTCCTGCATAGTTAGTTGGTGCGTAAAGATGATTGGCACTTTTTTATTGGTATAAAATGCTATACTAAATTAAGAATTAAAAAATTAAGAAATGGCTACCACCGTTTAAGTGCCTTGCCCTTTTTAATATTGAGATAACAATTTACTAAAGTCTAAGACATATTTTTTATGAAACGTTTAAGCTGTGAATTAACAACTTAGGTTA
>JAOZMU010000050.1 GCA_029934165.1 Bacteroidales bacterium | reverse complement strand
AAAAATCGCATGCCAACACACCGAGCTACCGCTACAATCCCTGCCGCAAAACGCCTTTGTAAGTACTCATACAAAAATTCTTACGTTTTTTATGAACCAGCAATGCCAAAAACGCTAAACACAAAGCGAAAACCAACGTAGTTCGACAAAGAAAATATTAAGATGTTATAACTAAATTTTGCACCTTTTTATTTTTGTATGTACGCTTGTACTTTGAACCATGGGTCAATAAACGATTTACTATAACGACCTGGGTATAAATACAATTTTTTGTTTTCCATGACAACCTTAAAAACCAAGGCATGCACCCATTCTTTGTCCTCGCCCCAAATTTCTGTTTTTATAGTACCTGTTTCGCTGTCGTACGATAACACCTTGTAACCTTCTGGACTATAAGTATTTACTTGAAGAAATTTGAGGTCGAGTTTATTCTCTGCAATGTACTTTGGCGAAATGAATTTCATCATTTTGGCAGCATCTGGCGTAAAAGAGCCAACAAACATATCAAGCAAATCGGTTACGATTTTCTTTTCTGGTACGCCTTTTTTCGACAGTTTATTCACTGTACAAGAGGCAAAAACAACAGGCAAAAAAATTGCAATAAGTATAATTGCTGGTTTTTTCATAATTAAAAGATTATTAAAAATCTGTGAATAGTAACTATTTTATGTTTTTAACGTAACATTTGATGTTGAAAATATTTCCAATAAAAAATAAGGTCATCAACCCATTTAATGTTGCTTACGCAAGATGTATAACAGGTTGTGTATCAGATTGTAATGTTTTGTGAAATGTAATTTACTTTTCAAACGACATAAATTTTTAAGCAGTAACCAATTCTAAATTCGTACAGTTCAGTTCAATTTCCACAGGCTTTGCTTTTAACACAAATATACATTTTTTTATCAAATCCGCAGATATAATTGTATCTTTGTTTGTTTAGGATACTAAATTTTTCTACTACAATTTGTTTTGTAAGTTACTTATTTATAGGATATAACAATGAATAGAACTTTTTTTTATATAGCTTTTTTGTGCGGACTTTTTTGGATAAACAAGCCTGTTTATGCGCAACACCTAATTAAAGTGGGTGAGACTAATGGCAAAGATTCTGTTGTGTATAATGCTGAAAATCTGTGTCATACGGCTATTCGTCCCTTTCTTGATTCTGAGGTTTTGAAGTCTAAAAAATTCGATGTAGTTCAGACAAGCAGCGGATTTTGGGGTATTGTTAGGAACAAAAATTTGTTGCAGTTTGATAAAGACAGCTTGAATTTGTTTGTCAACCCACTAATAATGACCGAGATAGAATTTAGCAGCGTCGATAATTCGACTCGTTTTTTGCGTGCCGCTGGAGTTTCCGTTGGAGGACGTTTCAAAGAAAAATTGGCATGGAAAGTCGACGTTTTAGGCTATGAAAGTGAGTTTGCTTCCTCGACTGTAAATAACTCTAAATTAATTGCTTTACCTCATTTTGGCAAGCCAAATAATTACGATGCAAAAACTAATCTACTGAGTGGCGTTTATTGGCAAGGCTATCTAAGTTATTCTCCATCAAGGCATTTCAACTTTGTGCTTGGAAATGGACGAAATTTTATTGGCGATGGCTACCGTTCTCTTTTGCTGTCGGCAAATTCTGCTCCTTATGGATATTTCAAATTAAACCTATCGGTCTGGAAACTAAAGTATTCGATACTTTATACTTGGCTTCGCGATTTGACTAACCCGAATTTATCGCAAGATTTGGCTCGTAAACATGCCGTCATTCATACATTAAGTTGGAATATAACGAAAAAAATTAGTGTATATGCCTTTGAATCTGTGATTTGGAATCCAATCGACTCACTGGGCAACAGAAATTTTGATGTCAATTATGCAAGTCCGTTTGTGTTTTTTCGTCCTGTTGAATTTTCGTTAGGTTCTCCGGATAATGTTTTGTTGGGCATCGGAAGTCGATTCAATATTTTTGGCGAAACCCACATTTACGGACAAATTCTTATTGATGAATTTGCTATAAATGAGCTTCTTAAAAATAACGGTTGGTGGGGAAACAAATATGCAATTCAGGCTGGCTTTTTAGCGCATAAACCTTTCGGAATCAGCGGTTTATTTGTCCGTGGCGAGTTTAATATGGCGCGTCCATTTACCTATGCCCACGATGACGCTTTTCGTTGCTATTCCAATGAAGGCGAAGCACTTGCGCATCCGCTTGGTGCAAATTTTCAGGAAGGCGTTTTTATTCTTCAACAACATAAAAATCGTTGGAGGTATGGATTGAAAGTTGTCGCGGCGGTTTATGGCGACGAAACAGGAAACTCTGAAGATTTTTGGGGACACGACATTTATAAGCCTTATACTAACCGAGTTGCAGAATATGGAAACGATATTTTGCAGGGCAAAAAAACTAAACTAATCAATGCTGAAGCAAGTTTTAGGTATCTCATAAACCAAAAATGGAATTTGTCTTTTGATGCCTCTATTGCTGTTCAACATTATTCTACAGATGCTGAAAACAGAGATTTCGTATTTTTTAAGTGTGGTATTAAAACGTCGTTATTTAACTCAAACTCAGACTATTAATTTAATTTCATAGATTATGAAAAAAGTATTGTGGATTATTTTTATCGCCATAAACATTTTTTGCTTCTTTGTTGTTGCCTCGGATAAACGTTTGGCAGAGAATGGCTCGTACAAAAGCTCAAAAAACAACGAAATGCGAACCGCCGAAGTAAGCCTAATTACTTACGCAGCATTTGGTGGTGCGGTTGGAACTTTGATAGCGTTCAAAATTTATAACCATAAATCATCAGCGAAAAAAAAGCTATTTGCGAAACAATTTGTACATGATGCTTGGGTTAAATTTCATTTTATACGTATCCCTTTTTAGAAACTTTAGGAAATCCAACGATTAATTTAAAAGCATGAAACAGAGGATATTACAGTATTTTCGTTATACAATATTTTGGATGATTTTTTTCATCGTGGCACGTTTTGTTTTTTTGTTCTATCAATTTGATAAATCAAGCAATTTGCCACTAATAGACTGGTTTTTAGCCATGTTACACGGTAGCCGTTTGGATATGTCGATGACAGGGTATTTGCTTTTAATTCCCGGTTTGTTGTTCATCGCAACGGCTTGGTTTAGAGGCAAAATACTTTCTTGGATTATGAGTATTTATACTGTTCTTATGCTGCTAATTATCAGCCTTTTAATAGTTGCCGACGTTGAGTTGTACAGACACTGGGGTTTTCGTATGGACGCAACGCCACTGCTCTATATCACTAATCCATCGGAAATTGCAGGTTCGGTAAATATTATGGCTGCGTTAGTTCAAAGCGGTATTTGGCTTGTGCTTTTTGTCGGCTTTATATACTTGTATTTTAAGTTTATAGCTCCACATTTTGCAAAATTCCAATCCAGTAATTGGAAAACTTCTCTTGCCTTTCTTTTTATAACAGGAACTTTGATATTGCCCATTCGTGGTAGCCTCGGGATTGCTCCGATGAATGTCGGTTTTGTTTTCTATCATTCTGATAATCTGTTTGCTAACCACGCTGCAATAAACGTTACTTGGAATGTTGGCTATGCGTTATCGAAGCTAAATAAAAATCGCCCTGTTGTGTTTTTCGAGCAAGAGGAAGCGCAAACACTTTTCAACGAATTGTTTGTACGTGAGGGCAAACGCGAAATGCTCTTAAAGACCTCAAAACCAAATGTTATGATAATGATTTTGGAGAGTTTTACATCTAAAGTCATCGAGCCTTTGGGCGGACGAAAAGGTGTCGCGCCAAATTTTAGTGCGTTGGCAAAAGAAGGTATTTTATTTTCGAGGTTTTATGCTGGCGGCGACCGTACCGATAAAGCAATTCCCGCTATACTAAATGGTTATCCCTCACATCCGACTTCTTCGGTTGTGAAGTTTCCGCAAAAATCGCAAGAATTACCTTTTTTGAGTAAAAGTTTCAACGATTTAGGCTATTTTACTCATTATACTTATGGTTACGATATTGATTATGCAAATTTTCGGTCGTATCTTGCTAATTCCGAATTTGATAAATTAACAGTAAAAACAGATTTCGACCCTTCGACCTATAACTCGAAGTGGGGCGTGCATGACCACATTGTTTTCGAGCGTTTTCTCGCTGAAGCAAGCGATGCACAACAACCATTTTTCAAGGTTTTAATGTCGCAAAGTAGCCACGAACCTTTTGAAGTGCCGATGGAGACAGTCATTGAGGGCGATGATGAGGAAAGTATGTTTTTGAACTCCGTTTTTTATACCGATAAATCTCTTGGCGAATTTATTAACGGCGCAAAAAAAACGGAATGGTGGGCAAATACGGTAGTAATTCTGGTGGCAGACCATGGACAACGACACCCCAATAATACTCCATCGCATGTCCCGCTAAAGTTCCATGTACCAATGCTTTGGCTTGGTGGTGCGCTTGCCGTTACCGATACTGTTATTGATGATTTTTCGTGCCAAATGGATATTGCACCAACTATTCTGGGGCAAGTTGGCGGCGATGCGACACAATATGTTTTTGGTAAAGATATTGTGCAACAAAACCAGCCCGACTTTGCTTTTTACGATTTCAACAATGGATTTGGCTTTATATCAGATAGTTTAGAGTATGTTTACGATATTACGGGTGGAAAGTTGGTTGTGCGAAACGAAAACACAACAGATGAAAGTGTAAAGCGTGGAAAGGCTTACCTTCAGGTATTTATGAATCATTTTTCGGGAAATAAAAAATAGGTCTTAGACCTTATGTTTTAAAAATAGGATAATGAAACGTTCGCACAAAATATCAATCCATGTCATAGTTACAATTCTGGCACTGAGCGCAGTAGTGTTATTTTTTGTTTTTTCGCGAGGTGAACAAGCTCTTGGTATTCTGGAGATGACCAAAAATGGCGGAAAATACACAAATGACGAGGTTTTGCTTTATATGCCACCACGAGCAGAAAGCCAACAAGCTAAGTTAGAGGTGTTTGAAAAACCAAGTCTGCACGAAACAAATCCCAATATTTTCTTCCAATCCAAAATGTCGTATGGCATTCGCGGAAAAGCCAAAAGCTTTGGTACTGATATAATTGTACAGTTCAAAGTGCCATCAAAAATTCTCAATTCTGTCGATAGTTTGGCTGCCATAGAATCTCATCTTGTTATTGTTGCACAACTGCATTCTAAGGTGGTTGGAGGTAACATACCGGTTGAGAGCAACCTAATTTTACCCACGAAATTTCTCGCTAAGGATACTTCGGCGCACGCAATTTTTTCGTTGAGCGGTATTGATACGAGTCTTTTGGAGTTTGCTCCTTCGTTTCATCTCCGATTTTATTCGGAATCTCTTTTAGATGTAAAATCATCGCCAATTGATAGCGACGCATCGCCTTTGTTTACCGCTATTATCGACAAAAAACTAAATCCTGCCAATGTTCGCGATGCACTTTCGATGTTAGAAAAGCAAAAATATAAACTTAACATGTTGCGTTTCAGGTTCGATGGTGTTTCGATGCCAGTAAATGTGCAGTTTCGAGATTTGGGTAGTGATGTTCAAGTGCAATACGTTGAACCGCTTGGTTTTTCTGGCAGAGGCTGGTTAGAAATAAATCAAAATCAGGGGTTTACGCCTTCAACAGCCGACATGACGCTTTCGGAACTTTTTGAGCTTTCTTCCGGAACGGAATTGATGTTGTTTTGCGGTGCAATTTACGATGTGCCAAACTGGATAACTCGCTCTGTTGCAACTTGGTATGAGCCAGTTTTTGCTTCTGAATCTGGCTATTTTCCATACTCCTTACTGCGCAAAAGTCAATTTATAAAAACAGCTCTTTTTCATCCAGAATGGAACTATACTGACGATGACGATTTGAACAATAGAATTGAGATGGAACAAAGTTTCGGATTTGGCTGGTTTATTGGCTTTGCTTCTGTTTTTCAGGATAATGCCTTTTTTGCAGAACGCCTTTTTAGAAAAATAAAGGATAATAAAAAACAAAAAATTGAGGAAATAATTTCTAATCTCTTTGGTGATTTATCGTTACGCCAAATTTATCCGCAGATGCTACAAACCATGATGCTTGAGTGTAATTCTTTGTGGGCAAACATAAAACCAAATGAAATTGAGCATTTTCTTGTAACCGATAGTATTAGCGCGATTATTGGTTATGGCAGTAAATTACCGGTGATAAATTGGCGATATGATCATTTAGAAGACGGTAAATACGTAAGCACTCTTGATGATAATTCTCTACACATTGCGCAGGAATTTCAAAATTTATCTGCTCGAATTTACAAAATTTGTTTCAATAGCTCAGACGAAGAAGTCCGACGATGGTTTCGGATTTTGAATAAAGAAATAACCATTAAACTTAAAGGAAATCAAGATGTTGGGGTTATGCTTTATAAGCGAAAGGGAAATTCTTGGATAGCCTTTGCCGATGCTAATAACTTCATCAAAGCAGCTCAGAAAACCTCGTTTACTTTGTTAGATGATAGCGATTTACTGGTGATTTTATTCGATAATAATCCGAATTCCGAAGCACATCTTTCTTCGGCAGAGGTAGATGTTGCGGTGGCGTACAGAAACCCAGAAAAAGCCATTTTGGCACGGCAAAAATCTGAGGCCGAAATTAGTGTTCCTTTTGTTGGACAATGGCGTGGCAAAATTGCTGTAAATGAGCTGATTATGTCGGAACAAAATCTGAAAATTAGTGCGTCTTTGGATATTTTACCCGTCAAACGAACTGATAAAAACTCAGAAATTGAAGGTCGAACAGAAGTGAAAATCGCTGTAAATGATTTATCTAAAAGTGTGTATGAATTTGATGTCAGATATAAGAAAATAGATAGTAATAGATTTCAGATTACGTCAATAAACGATGGAACTTCTGCGGTTCGTTTTTCCGCAATTTTTTATCATTTTTGGGAAATCAAAAAGCTCAAAACAGCCGATATTATTGAGATAGCGCATTTTTCGTTGGAAAACAATCTGAAGAAACCGCCTCTTAGTGGAATTTTTCGTTTGAAAAAATAAATTGCGATTAGGCTTTCGACTGATGGCACACGGGCTTTTCGTATGTAGTTGCCACTTCGTTGCGAATTTATATAATTATTTTTCTCAAACAAACCACGTAGCTCTGCGTGCTTAATACTATCTTTATTATTAATACATAATTGGTATGAAAAACAAATATAAAATTAGCTATGGCAAAAGTGAATAAAATTATTTCTACTGTTACTAAATATATTGAAGAGGATATTTGGAAACAAGACCTTGATGAAATATCAGGATTTAAAGCTTTTTTTATTCGGGCATTACGTATTTTAATAATTGGTACAAGAGGATACACCAAGGACAAATGCCCAATGAAGGCATCTGCTCTTACGTTTTTTTCGTTGCTTTCAATTGTCCCAGTGATAGCTTTGGGTTTTGGAATTGCAAAGGGTTTTGGTTTGGAGAAAATTCTTGAGCGACAACTGCGCAAAAGCCTTGAGGGTCAGGAAGAAGTGATTGAGAAGACGATTGATTTTGCCCATTCTATGCTCGAAACAACGCAAGGCGGAATGATTGCCGGAATTGGACTGCTAATATTATTTTGGACAGTAATGCGTCTTCTCAACGATATTGAAGCTTCTTTTAATGATATTTGGTACGTAAAAAAACCAAGGAGTTTTACACGAAAATTTACGGATTATGTAACTATTATGTTGATTGCACCGATATTAATTGTTTTGTCAAGTAGTATTACTGTTTTCATTACAACTCAAATAAAAAACATAACACAAGGTGTCGAAGTGCTGGAATATGTTACGCCATTTATATTTTTTATGCTTAGATTAATGCCGTATATCATTATGTGGTTGTTGTTTACGCTTTTGTATGTTATTATTCCAAACACAAGCGTTAACATCAAGTCGGCTTTGATAGCTGGGATATTTGCGGGAACAATTTTCCAATTAGTGCAGTGGGGATATATTAATTTTCAGGTCGGAATGTCTCGTAATAATGCCATTTACGGAAGTTTTGCCGCGCTGCCGTTATTCCTAATCTGGTTGCAGTTGAGTTGGTTAATTATTTTGTTTGGTGCTGAAATTTCGTATGCAATTCAAAATGTTAATAGGTATGAATTTGACAATTTGTCGTTGCATTTCAGCGATTCTCTTTCGCGTAAGGTTGCTATCGTGATTACTTATGTGATAGTCAAGCGGTTTGCAACAGATGAGAAGCCATATACAATTCAGGAGTTGATTCATAATCTTCGTATTCCTGTTCGTTTTATTGAGCAAACGGTTAATCGGCTGGTAGAGTGTAAGATACTCGCGGTATTGCATAAGGGAGGGCAAAAGCATCTTTCGTATCAGCCGGCGATTGATACTGATTTGCTTACAGTAGATTACGTGGTTTCGCGTATTGACTCGATTGGTATGAATGATATTGACGGTGTTGAGCCGGGTGAAGATTTTATTATTATAGAAAATGCTATTAAACCAATTTATAATCAAGCGTCTAAGGCTAGCGAAGCAATTTTATTGAAGAATTTGTAATATTTCGTAATTCATTTATAACCTTAAATTAGTTGAAAAAAATGGACGAGAAACAGCCGAAAAAAGTTTTTGTACGAAAAATATTACTGTATTTTGTCGTGGCATTTTTTATTGGGATTGTTTTGCGAATGTTTGTGTTTCAATCGTTTACGGTTAAGTCTGCTTCCATGGAAAATGTCTTTCTGGTTGGCGACCGCGTGCTTGTCAATAAGTTGGCTTTTGGTGGTCGTTTGCCAATTACGCTTCTCTCAATTCCTTATACTCATCGGGTTGTACCAATTTTGGGTATCAAATCTTTTTTGGATTGGATTGAACTTCCTGTTATGCGAATGCCCGGAATAAAAAAAATACGGCGAGATGATATTGTTGTTTTCAATAATCCTACGCAGTCTGATTTACCCATTGATAAGCGCGACTTAATGATGAAAAGATGCGTAGCAGTTCCGGGCGATACTGTTGAAATTGACAATAAATTTGTAGTAATAAATAATGAAAGATTAAAATTTCATCATAAAATAAAATTGGGATTTACTGTTTGTATAAAAAATGCAAGCTATGATTCAACATTTCGCAAGAAATTTCGTATTGCAGAATCGCAACGTTCTGGAAATTATCGTCTTTCGCTGACTGCGCTGCAAATCAAAGAGTTGAGAGCAGATAGCAATATTTATCGAATAAAAAGATGTGTAGATTATCGAGGCAGTTTCGATTCTTTGGCATTTCCGCATTCGCAAAAAACAGGTTGGAATTTTGATTTTTCGGGTCCAGTTATCGTTCCCAAAAAAGGAATGACGGTTGAGCTAACAAAGGAAAATCTTAGGATTTATTATTCTATCATCGAAATTATGGAAGATAATCATATTTTGGAAAAAGAAAGCTGTTTTATCATAAATGGCGATGTTACAAGGACTTATACTTTCGAGAATGATTATTATTATGTTCTTAATGATAATCGTGCAGATATTAGCGATTCGCGAAATTGGGGTTTTTTGCCTGAAAATCATATTGTTGGAAAGTTTGGTTTTGTCTGGTTTTCTCATGATGAGAGCGGAATTAATTGGCATAGAATGTTTTAAGGAATTGTATTCAATTAATTAAAAAGCTCAGGGTTTGTTCATAAAAGTTTATCTGTTTTGTGAAAACCGCTGGCTACAAAGGCGTTTTGCGGCGGGGATTGTAGCGGTAGCTTGCCGAAGTGTCTTGCGATTTTTGGCTGGCGGGGCAGACGACCGAAGGAAGCTCCTGCGCCGACATTGCCAAAAACGCAAGGCACAAGGCAACTACAAGCGAAAAGCCCTATAAGCCGCCCTCAAAAAAATATTTTTTTATGAACAAATCTTGTTAAAAAGCTATACCAAAACCGTTTCGCAAAAAACAGACATCTATACAATATAAATAGCACAAAAATTATTTGATAAGTTGTTTTTATGTTTCACTAAACATCTAATTATGAGGAAGTTATTAATTGTTTTCTTAGTGATTATTGCAAGTATTTTTGCATTTTCGGGTTGCAGCAACGGTGGCAATCAAACAATCGAAGTTGGCATGGAAATGAGTAAATTTATGGATATGTTGAATGGCAAAAGCGCAGATGCTGTTGAGGCTGTGGAACATTTTGCTGCCAATAAAGAAATCGAGAACAGCGAATTTACGATGTACGATTTTCAAGACCCAAGAGTAACCGCCAGAGACAGTGATTGTTACACGCTTGAGGTAAGGGTGAAAGTTACGATACGTGTTTACGAAGTTTGTTGGGACGACCGCAAAATTGTAAAAATTGAACTCATAGAAATAAAATAAAATACAATAAACACAAATAGCCATTTGTTGGAAAATGTATTGTTCTGTTATTCAAGTTGATAACAGCAAAAATTTGGCAGATTATTTTTACGCATCTACTTAAAATGGACGTTGAAAGTGTATAATTTGAATGTAAATGACACCTTTTGTTAAAAAAATATAGAAATTCAAACTATTTGAGCTATTTTTACGGCAATTAAATTAAAGTGAAATTAAAAAAATCAGAAAAAATGAAACAATATTCATCATTAGTAGTTGTCGCAATCATTGGATTGTTGGTAGTTATCATATTGAGTAGCAGGATATTCTATACTCTGCAACCTGGCGAAAAAGGTGTAGTTTTTCGTCCGTTTACAACAGGTCTTGACAAAGAACACGTTTTGAAAGAAGGTTTTTATGTCATTGCACCGTGGAATAAATTGCACGTTTACAATGTTAAAGAACAGAAAATCGAAGAGTCGATGGATGTTCTTGACAAAGAGGGATTATCAATAAGTGTTGATGTGTCTATACGTTTTAATCCGCACTATTTGCAAATTGGTTTTTTACACGAAAAATTTGGACAACAATATGTTAATACATTGGTAGTTCCTGAAGTACGTGCATCGGTACGTAAGATTATGGGGCGTTATAAAGCTGAGGAGGTTTTTTCTACTAAGAGAAAAGAAGTTGAAGATAATATTTTTAAGGAAACGCTTGAAATTTTGGGCAACAAGAAAAACAATATCGAGCTAACTGCGCTCTTAATCAAATCAATAAAACTACCTCCGCAAATTAAACAAGCTATTGAGGATAAGCTCAAGCAACAACAAGAGGCTGAGGCTTACAAGTATAAAATTAACAAAGAAAAAAGCGAAGCCGAACGTAAACGTATCGAAGCAGCTGGTATTGCCAAATATAACGAAATTTTAAGCTCTTCTTTAACGGATAAAATCTTGATACAAAAGGGTATAGATGCAACTTTAGAGCTTTCTCGTTCTGCAAATGCTAAGGTTGTTGTTGTTGGTGGTGGTAAAGATGGAATGCCACTGATTTTAGGTAATAATTAGTCTTACGATTACGAAATATTGAGCGTATAAAAGGCTGTCGATGATGCTATTAGGAGCAAAATCGACAGCTTTTTTTGTGCGACAAACGAGCCAAGAATATGAAACAGATGGAAACAAATATTGAAGAAACAAATTTGAGCAACTTAATTGCAACCACCAAAGCTCTTTTGCTCTATTGCTCGCATGACAAATGCAACGTTTGCAAGGTTTTACGTCCGAAAGTTGAGAATTTGATTGCCTCTAAATTTCCTAAAATACAGATTGAATATATTGATATTGCAAAAACGCCACGTCGGTCGGCATTTTTGCAGGTATTTGCCGCTCCAACATTACTCATTTTTTTTGAAGGCAAAGAGTTTTATCGTAAATCGCGCAATATCAGCATTTTTGAGTTAGAACAACTGCTAACTCGTCCTTATAATTTATGCACATAATATTGATTACGTATTGGCTATCGCTTGAAAAGTAAATTAGACCTTAGGCAAATCACAAATAAGGTCTAAGACTGGGGTGTTAATAATTGATTATTTTGTATCCTATATGTTTTAAGACAAATAAATTATATATTTGCATTTTAAATTTGAAACTAAAAATATACAGGCTACCAGTCTAAAGTTGGACACCCCTGTTACTTAACCAGTTAGCTTTGA
>JAOZMU010000512.1 GCA_029934165.1 Bacteroidales bacterium | reverse complement strand
AGTTTTAGTTAGGAATTTTAATGGCTTACTTTATTAAATTCATTTTACTTAAAACAAAATTGACAAAATATCAGTAAAAAAACAAAAAGATAATTCTTATCGTTACAGAAGAAAAAAACGAAGAACTTGAGAATAACAACGAATCGTTCAAGAGCTATTTTTGTTTGCAATTGAAGAATTATCCAGAACTTTTCCGGAAGAAATGACAAAAGACAATTGGTCTGATTATAACTGTTTTTGTTGAAATTGTAATTTGTTGATTTTCTATTTGTTATATCGCAAATAATTTATAATAAGTAAAAATAACATTAGTACTTCAGGTTTTCGTTAGCTATTTTATGTGATACTGAGTTGGTATCGACAAATAATTCACAAAGCCATGTATTGTACTGATATTTAATTTATTGCAGACAGTAAATTAATGCGACTTGGTGTGAATAAATTTATTGTAAGTGCCTTACACTTTTTAATACAGAGAAAAAAACGTAAAATATTAATAAAATGGCTAATAATTTAATTTTAGATAAATTGGAAGGTGTTGCGACACGTTTTGATGAAGTTTCGCAGTTGATAACAGAACCCGATATTATTTCGGATATGAAGCTATTTATAAAGTTGAACAAAGAATATAAAGAGCTTTTGCCGATTATTGATGCGTATAAAAAGTACAAAAATGTTTTGAGTAACATCAAGAATGCCAAGGATATACTCGTAACAGAGAAAGACCCAGAGATGCGCGAAATGGCAAAAATGGAAATAGATGAATTGTTGGCAACGGTTGATCCTTTGGAAGAAAAAATCAAACTTTTACTTATCCCGAAAGACCCACAAGACGAGAAAAATGCGATAGTAGAAATTCGTGCCGGTGCTGGTGGCGATGAAGCGAGTATTTTTGCCGGCGATTTGTATCGTATGTATTTGAAGTATTGCGAGACAAAAGGCTGGAAAACAGAGATTTCGCGTAGTACGGAAGGCACGTCTGGCGGTTTCAAAGAAATTGTTATCAACGTTTCCGGAAAAGGAGTTTATGGTATTTTGAAGTACGAATCTGGTGTTCATCGTGTTCAGCGTGTTCCACAGACCGAGACACAAGGGCGTGTGCATACTTCGGCATCGTCGGTAGCAGTTTTGCCAGAGGCTGAGGAATTTGATGTAGAGATTCGTCCCGAAGATATTCGTAAAGACACCTATTGTTCATCGGGACCAGGCGGGCAATCGGTGAATACTACTTACTCTGCGGTTCGTCTTACGCATGCTCCAACAGGGATTGTGGTTACTTGTCAAGACCAGAAATCGCAGTTGAAAAACCTTGATAAAGCGATGAAAGAATTACGGAATCGGCTTTATACTATTGAGTATGAGAAGTATTTGTCGGAAATTTCTACGCAGCGCAAAACGATGGTTTCTTCTGGCGACCGCTCTGCAAAAATTCGTACCTACAACTACCCGCAAGGACGTGTAACAGACCACCGTATAAACCTGACAATGTATAACTTACAAGGAATTATAAACGGAGATATTGACGAAATAATTGAGAAATTATCTATCGCCGAAAATGCCGAGCGGCTGAAAGATGCTGCTGTAAAATCCTGACTCTATAATAGCAAATAAAAAAGAGGCATACCTTTTTCTGGGGTGCCTCTTTTTTTGTCGTTTTTCAGTGAAAAATAACACTATGTGTTTATACACATGGTTATGTTAAATTGCATTTGCCCTGTCGGTGCCAAGCTAAAATATAGTTTATTGTTCGACCGTAGCTTTGTATTTCTCGCTCCGCGCACCAAAACCCAGATAATATCATACGTCCATATTGCCGCACCTATCGTAAATAAAACCTTGTGGTCGTTTTCGAAAAACATACTGTGCCCTGCACCCTTTACATAGCGGTCTGGAACGGGTCTGAAACGTAATTCCCCATCATATATGTATGATTCATCGTGCGCTGGTTCAAAAACTTCATCGTAATAATACTCGGTTTTTGCGTAATAACCAAGCAGAAAACACCCCAAAACGGCGGCAGTTCTCATGTACGGTTTAAATTTCATGTCTTTGGGTTTTGCCACAAAATAATCGCCCAAGCCCGGAACAAGCATCGACAGAAAAACGTTTCCAGCCCCGCCACCTGTCGGACGCGTAGATGGAACTCCGTTTAGGCTGATGTTTGGATATAACTTGTTGTCTAATTGGCTTCTATCTCTTGAAACATTCCAGACGATAGTTTTATTTTTGCCGCCTGCAACTTTTTCGCCAACATCGCCAATAAGCGAATATGCCGGAACGTAATAAAAATTCTCGTCCATGAAATTCATCTCTATCTCGAAACTATCATTTTCCGCACTGTTTTCAATGTCGAAGTTGACAAAAAGTTGCTTCCCAAGGCTTTCTATATTTATATTCTTAATCTTCGGTTTTGTTTGAGCGTTAGTTGCCGAAACAAATAAAACCATGAAAAATAAGTAACTAAAAAAGTTTTTATACATAACAATAATTATAAAAAGGTTGTTTATTTAAGCGAATTATAATATTTGATGATTTCGGAAAGCTGTTCAGGCTTAATTTTTCGACCATAATTTTCGTTCAAATACTCCTTCATTTTGCTTTTATGATTTGGAAATTGATTGACGAACTTTCTTTTACGAAAATCCACCTCTACCGCAATTTTGTCTTTCATACGCAAATAATATGTTTTTTTTACGGTAAACCAGCTTGTTTGCATTTTTCCGGACATAACCCGAGGCGAAGAACCAGTTTCGCGTACAATTTTTTTATTGTTACATAAAAGCGCAAAACCTTCATTTACAACAACTTCCACATATTGTCCATCTACCCATTCGCCATTCTCATTGCTTATAAAAGCATAGATATATTTTTTCTTGCCGATTGTTGCCATTTTTAATTTCAGCGGCTCATCATAGCAAAGAGTATCGCCATTTACAATCATGCGTAAATCTTGAGCGTAGGCATCAAAATTCATCAAACCCTCAATCTTTGAGTCTGTATCGGAAATAATACTTCCGTTTTGCCAATTTTCGTACATAAATTTATCGCCAATAACCATATTATTCGCAGACTCCTTTCCGCCAGACGATGAACTAATCGAAAAACCGGGAAAATTACCAGCAAATGTAGTCGTAGTTTGTGCATTTATACTCATTGAAAAGCATACCACAATAGCAAATAAAATAAGTTGGCTCATATAGACAATCAAGGTGTTATTTAATATACGCAAAATCTAAGTATTTTTCTGTTGTTCTTTTGTCTTGACTTAGTAAAGTAGTCA
>JAOZMU010000511.1 GCA_029934165.1 Bacteroidales bacterium | reverse complement strand
ATTATTAATTGATTATTATTTATTAGTTTTAATAATTTTGTCCAAAGTCTAAACACTTAGAAACTAATAAATTATGAATATTTTAGATGAATTAAAAAAAACCTTTAATAAGGGGTCAATAATTATTAAATTAATATTTGCAAATATAGCAGTTTTTCTATTAGCAAATATTCTTATTGGATTATTTAATGCCTATTTTTATTATTATTTAACCGTACCAGCAAATTTGATGGAACTTGTTTTTCGTCCATGGAGTCCGCTGACTTATATGTTTTTACACATAGATTTATGGCATATTTTATTTAATATGCTGTGGCTTTTTTGGTTTGGACGAATTTTTCTGCATTTTTTGACCGAGCGACAGCTTTTTTCTACATATATACTCGGAGGCTTGTCGGGAGCTGCCTTATTTATAATTAGTTACAATATTTTTCCGGGCTTAGAATTAGGCGCAGTTGCACTTGGTGCGTCTGGTGCTGTAATGGCTATCGTGATAGCTGTTTCTGTTTACAGACCCGATTTTGCTATACAGCTTGTTTTCTTTGGACCAGTTAAAATTAAATACATAGCTATTTTTACGGTTTTAATGGATATTGCCAGCATAGCCGGAAGCAACGCCGGCGGGCATATTGCACATCTTGGCGGAGCAATTTTTGGATATTGGTTTGCAAATCAGGTTAGTAAAGGAAACAAGCCGGCACAAAAATTCGAGGATTTCATTGCTAGATTGACAGCTTCGGTAAAAGAAAAAAATGTGTATCGCAGCAAGAAAAATCTTCATATAACGTATAAAAATGCCGGCAAACCCCGAAATGACATGGAATATAATAGCCACAAAAAAGAGATGGAAGATGAAATGAATAGAATTTTGGATAAAATCTCAAAGCATGGTTATCAGAGCCTTACGAAAGAAGAGAAAGACCTGCTTTTTAGAATGAGCGATAAGGGGAAAAAATAGCGTTGGATAAATAAGGCAAAGAAAGCATATCTGTACTCTTGCAAAAGTTCTTCCGCTTTTTATTAACGTAAATTGCTAATAACCAGCTAATACGTTTCATAGAAAATAGGTCTCAGACCTTAATTGTAATAGAAAAAATTGTCTGCTTTTTAAATATGAAGAAAATAATATATCATTGTTTTTTGATTGGCAATTGGTTGGCTGTTTTTGCGTTGATTTTGTCTTACCTCTCAGTTTATATTTCGCCAGAATCCGTTGGTGTTCTGCCATTTGCAGGTTTATTTTATCCCATATTTGTTATAATAAACCTTGTTTTTATTATCTTTTGGGTTATACGAAAAAACAAAATTGCTTTTCTTTCCGTTGCAGCTTTGTTTGTAGGTATCAATCATTTAGTTTCGTTTTTTCAGCCGAGAATTGCACCGGAAAATGAAATTGAAGACACCTCGTTTCAAATCATTTCCTACAATGTTAGGATGTTCGACCGCTACAATTGGTCGAAAATTGATAATGCGGGAAGCAAAATTGTAACACACATCGCTAGCAAAAATGCTGATATTGTGTGTATTCAGGAGTTTTATTCGCCAAAAACGGGTTTTGATGATTACCTCGAAAAATTCGATTCGCCGTATTATCACATTGCACCGATTTATGAGCAGGGAAAAATTTACCTTGCTGGGCTGGCTACGTTTTCCAAATTCCCTATCATCAATCGCCAAGAAATAAATTTCGAGGACGACAAAGTATTTTCCGTATTTAGTGATATTGTTGTGGGTAAAGATACGATACGTTTATTCAATAGCCACTTAAAATCCGTACATTTGGGTTATAACGACTACGCATTTATTGATAGTATTGAAACAAAAACAAAAAATGAACGTGTACGAGGAATTGTACAAATACTCAAAAAACTTAAAGCAGCTTACTTGAGCCGCGCAAAACAAGCCGAGATAATCGCCTCTAATATAAAACAATCGCCCTACGATGTTATAGTTTGTGGCGATTTCAACGATACGCCTGTTTCATACGTATATCACGCCATTCGTACTACGCTTTCAGATGCTTTCATTGAATCTGGTAGTGGGTTTGGCAATACATTTACGGGTTTCTTTTTCTCATTTTTTCGGATAGATTTTATCCTTCACAGTCATCGGCTACGGTCAACAAATTTTAAAACCGAACATATTAAGTTTTCAGACCATTACCCAATTTCTTGTCGTATTCGTTGTAAATCAAAGAACTAACATTCGGGAAATTGTATCTTTGCTTGTTTGGAAACCGACTTGAATGAACGCCGATGAAATTCGCATAAACCATTAATTTCCATCAAGTTACGATGTGTTTTTGTTGGATAACCCTTATTTTTATTCCATGCGTACTGAGGATATTTATCGTGGATAGACAACATATAATCATCGCGGTAGGTTTTTGCTAAAATAGAAGCTGCTGCAATGGATAAAAACTTGCTGTCGCCCTTGATAATACAGGCATACGGCACTTGGCGATAACGAAAAAAACGGTTTCCATCTATCAAAACAAATTCGGGCTGCATGGTTAGTTTTTCCAAAGCAAGGTGCATTGCTCTTATCGACGATTTGAGAATATTTGTTCTATCTATTTCTTTGTTATCGACCATTGCAACACCCCACGCAATTGCCGAATTTTCAATCAGTTGGCGCAATTCATAACGTTGTTTTTCATTAAGTTTTTTCGAGTCGTTAAGCACCTCATTTTCAAAATCGTCGGGAAGAATAACCGCAGCAGCAAAAACCGGACCTGCCAAGCACCCCCGCCCAGCTTCGTCGCACCCAGCTTCGATAAATTGATGTTGATAACGAATTTGTAGTTTATCTGTTTTCTTCAATTTGCAAATATTTTGAGGTTTATTAGCCACAAAAAAAATGGCTGTTGGTAAATAAAAAAATTGTAATTTTGTTTTTTGTCAGAAATATGCACATCGGGCTATGTTGTCTTGGTTTATTCAACTGTAAGGATTTAGACCTATTTATGTTGCTTACGCACGATGTATAACGGGTTGTGTATCAAGATATAACGTTTTTCAAAATGTGGTAATTCTTTAGTGCGAGTAGTTATAACACGCAGATTATTATAAATAAAAGATACATTTTCATCTATCACGCGAATAATTTCTTGAGATAAAGGCAAATTTATGTAAAAAAACAAACATAAGTGAATTAAGTTATGTCGGTGTGGCTTGAAGACAGACCGACAGTGGTGAACAAAATAGCACCATTTACTTATTTCTAATTAGTGCCTCTAAGAAAACCACTTTTTGTACTTATTACCAGTACTTTACGTGCGA
>JAOZMU010000510.1 GCA_029934165.1 Bacteroidales bacterium | reverse complement strand
TTTGCATGTCTGTAATTTGCTGATAGTTCGAGTTTTACAGAATTGCGTAAGCAACGCTAATTATGTCTTAGACCTTAACTTTGTTCTCCGATAAATTAATTAAAATCAAGTACTTATGTTCAATTTCACGGATGCCAATTTCGAGAAGATAATAATTCATCAAGTCGGTAATAAACAGCTCGAAGAAAATCTTCATTTGGCTGATAATGAGATAAATGTCTCGCCAGATGTAAAAGATATTCTTGAGACTTATTTATTATCATCGTTTAACGAAGGTGCATTTTATCACTTTACGCACGAAACAGACATAAAACTAAATGATGTGTTTAGTTACGTTTCAGAATTATTTGAAAATCCAGATTTATTTATTGGACACTCCGTAAAAATAGCCACGCATCTTTTTGAACAAAGCACGCATTCTAAAATTAAAGGTGGCGAATTTTACACCGTATTAATACGCGATTGCATTGTAGATGACGAACTTGTTGATGCTATCGGGCTTTTCAAGTCGGAAAATAAGGATACATTTATAAAAATAGTTCCGCAGAATGGCAGTTTTGGCGTTCAGAGCGAATCCGGCATAAATATTAAAAAACTCGATAAAGGTTGTTTGGTTTTCAACACCGAAAAAGAGATGGGCTACAAGGTTGTGATTCTGGATAATCTGAGCAAAAATATTGAAGCAAAGTACTGGAAGACAGACTTTTTGGGGCTAAAAGAACGAAACGACGATTTTTATCAAACACATAACTATTTGCAAGTTTGCAAAGATTTTGTGAAAGAGGTTTATAATGAGCATAATAACGTCGAGAAAACCGACCAAATTGATATGTTAAACCGCTCGATAAGTTATTTTAACGAAAATGACAATTTCACAGAAAACTCTTTTAAAGAGGAAGTTATGAAGGGCGAGACAGAAGTTGTCGAAGCATTTGAGGATTACAAAAAAAACTACCAAGAGAATAATCAAGTCGATTTGGGCGAGGATTTTGAGATAAACGAACAAGCAGTCAAAAAAGCTAAACGTCAGTTTAAAAGCGTACTAAAACTGGATAAGAACTTCCATATTTATATCCACGGCGACCGCGAAAAAATAACCAAAGGCTTTGACGATGAGAAAGGTATGAACTATTACATGGTTTATTATGAAGAAGAAACCTAAAATTTATTTTCATCGACCAACTCGCGCAATTTCGGCGCAATTTCACTCAGTGGCAAAATAAAATCCGGCTTTGTTTTCTCAATAGCAGCCTCGGGCATCGAAGATACTTCGGCATCTTCTGGCGTTTGCACTATCGCGATTCCGCCCATTTTTTTTACCGTTTGTAGCCCAATCGCACCATCGTGATTTGCGCCTGTGAGAATGATTCCGATGACGTTGCGCCCAAAAGCATCTGCGGCACTTTCAAAAGTAACATCTATCGAAGGACGCGAATAATTTACCTTCGCATCAATCGAAAAAGAAAACGTCCTATCTTCCTCAACAAGAAGATGATAGTTTGGTGTCGCAAAGTAAATATACCCACTTAAAACCTCCTCTTTATCATCGGCTTCTTTGACTTTTAGCTTACAAATTGAGCTATAAAATTTGACGTGAAAATGCCCTTGGTTTGGGTGTAAATGCTGAACAATAATTAGCGGATGAGGAAAAGTTGAAGGCAATTTGGGTAAAAATTTTGCAAGTGCAGTCATTCCACCGGCAGAAGCACCTATAACTATACATTTTTTCGCAATACTATGTGTGTTTTTATACATTAATTTTTATACTTAGTTGGTTTTTTGCAGCCTAACAATGTGCCGAAAGGCAAAATAATCTTTAACATTTCACAAAATTAAAAGAAATCTGACATTTTCTGTAATTTTTACTGCGAAAAATTATTAGTGGGTATTACAGCACATAGTGCAATTTATTCGCTCAAATTATATTAAGACTTTTTTAGAGAGCTTATGTTTAATCGTTTATCCTTTTGTAAATCAGACAAATTAGTCCAAGTAAACCTTCCGACTTCGAAAAGTATTAGCAACCGACTACTAATAATACGTAAGTTGTCTGGCGTGCATTACGAAATCCAAAATCTCTCTCAAGCCTCTGATACTCAATTATTAAATCATTTATTGAATATTCCGCCAAGCAAACTATTTGATGCAAAAAATGCAGGTACAACATTTCGCTTTTTATTGGCTTATTTGGCTATTACTCAGACCAAAACAATTTTGACGGGCGATAAAAGAATGCAGCAGCGTCCAATAGAAATTCTTGTCGATGCGCTAATACAACTTGGTGCAAAAATTGAATATCTTGATAATCAAGGGTTTCCACCTGTACGCATCTGTTCACGGAAAATGGCTACGAAAAGTATTTCGGTAGATGCAAGCGTTAGCAGTCAGTATGTTACAGCTTTATTGATGATTGCACCAATTCTACCAAATGGCTTAACTATTCGTTTGAATGGAAAATTACTCTCAATGCCTTATATATTGATGACAATCAAGCTAATGCGTCAACTTGGAATTGAATGCAGCATATCCGAAAACGTAATTATCGTAAAACACGGAAAGTACGATTGTCGCCAAATTTCGATTGAACCTGATTGGAGTTCTGCCTCCTATTGGTATGAAATAGTGGCACTTACAGAAGGTTCCGAAGTATTTATCAAAGGCTTAAAACAAAAGAGCATTCAAGGCGATTCTATTTTACCAGAAATATATTCAGAACTAAGAGTAAAAACAATATGGCAAAACGAGGGAGCTTTGCTACAAAACGTAACCCGCAGAATATCAGTGTTTAAATACGATTTCATAAACAATCCCGACATTTTTCAGACTTTGGCTGTAACCTGCGCTATGTTGCATATTCCGTTTGAAATGAGCGGTTTGGATAATTTACGCATCAAAGAAACAGATAGAATAAAGGCAGTGCAAAACGAGCTTTCAAAATTTGGTGTAGAAACCAAGTATTCTAAAGACGGAAACTTGTCGTGGAATGGAAAAATTTCATCGGTAATAAAACCTAATTCATTGATAATCAACACTTACAAAGACCATCGGATGGCAATGGCTTTTGCGCCAGCAGTCGTTAAAACAGGATTTTTGAAAATAGAAAACCCACAAGTTGTTATAAAATCTTATCCTGATTTTTGGACAGATATGGATAGTTTTGGGTTAATTTTGCATTAATCATAACTGTAATTTTATGTTTTTGCAAAAATAACTAAGTTTTTTATTTACATGAGTTATTTTAAGTAATGGAAAATTAATAATTTTGCTTACGCCTGATTTAGTTTTAGTTAGG
>JAOZMU010000049.1 GCA_029934165.1 Bacteroidales bacterium | reverse complement strand
AAAGTCAAAGCTAACTGGTTAAGTAACAGGGGTGTCCAACTTTAGACTGGTAGCGCGCAAGTTCATTAGAACGAAGATTAAATTAACATATACCATAAATTTTTCTGATAATTGTGTTTTTTTATTGCAATTTTAGTTAGAATGTTTAATTTTATGCTTTATTGCAGAAAGAATTAAATCGTTTTTTTTCGATTTTAACACAATGAAAAACAACACAATAACTGCAATATTAGCGTTGCTTTTTGGTAGTTTAGGTTTTCATAAATTTTATCGGAATAAAACAGTTTTTGGCGTAATTTATCTTATTTTTTGTTGGACTTTTATTCCCTTAATAGTATATAAAAATCCTTCTACTTTTTATTAACATAAGTTGCTAATTCTCAGCTTAAACGTTTCATAAAAAATAGTTTAAATATGAATAAATCAAAAAGGGATAAATCAATAATTGATATACTAATTGAAAATGGTAATGACTTGAATATTAATTATAATGGAATAGTTATTCCAGATAAAATTCCGTACTGGCGTGGTGGCAATATTCATTCGCAACACGATATTGAATATGCAACTCCGGAACAAAAAATATTTTACTTTTATTTCAAAAGTGAATTTCTTAAAGGTAAATTAGTTGATATTGATAATAATGTGAACTATGCTATTATTTTACATTTAGACTTGCTCGACGAGTATGAAACGCATTATAATTTAGCTACACTTGAAAGACAATTTCGATTACTGAGCAAATGTTGTCCACAAACAGAAAAATATAACCAAATGTCGTTAAAAAGATTATTTAATAAAAAAGGGGTCTCACAATTAAGTGAACTGTTTGATTTGATGCAAATATTTCAAGAAGCTGAATATCTACAAACGTCCCGATATTCTAATCACCGCTCAAATGATTATAAACTGGGTGATATTTATGGCGAAGAATTAGATTTAGACGAAATTGAAATTGAATGGTTGAATAAATTTTGGCAACCTTCTAATGTTTTCTTGTCCATTGATGACTGTACTACTGCCACCGTAAAGCAATATCTTTTAGTGTTGTGGGAGCTTGATAATGTTTTGAAAAAGACGAAATCTTCCATAAAAAAAGAAGAGCGTTTTTTGGGGAAGAAATTGTATAAAAGAACTCCTGATTATTTTTCGGACTATGGTTTCTCTCCTGATTTGGAGTCTGTACCAGACTTGTATTTAACTGTTTTTAAGCGTGTTGAAAATTCTGTTAGATTTTCGTATGAACACAAGCGAAAAATATCCGATGATTTTCCGTCCAGTGAACTGGCTTCGTTATTTGAAAGTAGAATTGGCAAAAAAGTCAATGTAATCATTGAAAAACGAAAGGGGAAAATTAAGAAACCAAACCACAAAACACAAATTGAACTAAATACTCTAAATAATGGTCGTTGGAAAGTTGAGTTTGCAAAAATAAAAACTGCATACGCTCCTGAAAATATTGAGGATACGATTAAAAAGATTGCATTACTTGAAAAAGTTAATCAAGAAAACCCTAAGGTTGAGCAAATTCTATTTGAAGCCTCAAAACTTGTAGCAGAACACAATAACGTTTTATCGCTTCAATATTACATAAAATATATTTATTATGATTTAAGTACGAAAAAGTCTGTCAAAAAGCCGTTTACAAAAAAATTGCAGAAAATATTATTCAAAACGGAAAAGCAACATTCTGATTTTCAAGCAATAATAGCCAAATTTAATAAGGATTCGAATTTAGAAAAGGCATTAAATGCAGCTTCAAAAATCTATATTGTTAAAAGAAAAAAAATCGTTTTAAACAAATCGGAAATTGATGACGCGAAACAAAAACATGATGGAACAGTAGAATTGCTCAATCAATATTTGGAAGATGACGATAAGAATAAAACCGTTAGTAACGCAGAAAATAAAGAAGTTAGTGTTACTATGAAAACAAATAAAGAATCGGATTCACAATTTATTACAGGATTGCAATTTAATGATGTTCAGAAGGCGTTATTATTACTTTTTGTAGAAAATTCTTTTTTACTTGAAAAAGAACAAATTGAAACTTTGGCAGTTAAAAATGGATTATTTAAAAATCAACTGATTGATAGTATAAATGAAGCCTGTTTCGACTTTTTAGATGGCGAAGCATTAATCGAAGAAGATGACAATAATTATGTAATTGAAGAATCATTTTATACAGAAATATTAAAATAAAGACAAAAATGGCATTAAAAATAAAGGCAAAAGAAGCAACAGCTATCGTAAATTCTCTTTCCAGTGGAGTAGTTCCACGCATTGGAGTTCAGCATATTACAGTCGGAAGGACATTAGAAATTGAGGCTTTTACCAAATCCCTCGAAGATGTAAAAAATGGACATAGTATGGTTAAATTTTGGATTGGTGATTTTGGTTCCGGAAAATCGTTTATGCTACATTTATTGAATACCGTTGCCACAAAACAAAAATTTGTTGTTGCCAATGCCGATTTTACTCCTGATAATAGATTGTATTCTAATGACGGCAAAGCTGTTGCAATTTATGCTACAATTATGGATAATATTGCTATTCAAACAAAACCTGAAGGCGGTGCATTGCCCACATTATTAGATAAATGGATAGAACAAATTGTAGCAAATACTGCTCAGGAAAACAATATTCCGATAACTGAAATTAGAGACGAAACTTATTTCAATCTGATACAAAAAAATATTATGAATACCGTCAACGAAGTTACAGAAACTGGTGGCTTTGATTTTGGTGTAGTTGTAATAAAATACTATGAAGGCTATATTAAAAACGATGAAAATTTAAGAAGAAATGCCCTAAAATGGCTTAAAGGAGAATACCGGACAAAAACAGAAGCTCGCCAGAACTTAGGCGTTAGAGAAATCATTAATGATTTGAATTATTATGATATGCTCAAAAACTTCACTCGTTTGTTTGTTAGCATTGGTTATAGTGGTTTTATGATTAATTTGGACGAAGCAATTAATTTGTATAAAATCTCCACCTCTACCATGCGCGCAAAGAATTATGAGAAAATCTTGACAATTTTTAATGATTGTTTTCAAGGAAAAATCTCAAATCTATTCATAAATTTTGCTGGCACAAAAGAGTTTTTAGAAAATGAAAGACGTGGCTTATTTAGTTACGATGCACTAAAAACACGCTTAGAAACAAACAAATTTGAGACATTAAAAATAAGAGATTACTCGCAAGCAGTTCTAAAATTGCGACCTCTTGATAATAATGAATTATTTGTTCTTCTTCAAAAATTGAAAGAAATTTATGATTTTAATTTTAGCGTAAATTCGGATATAACAGACAAGGACATAAAACTTTATATGGAAGAGATGTTCAATAAACCTGGTGCAGAGGAATTTCTGACACCGCGAGAAGTAATTCGAGATTTCTTGAATATTTTGAGTATCCTGCGTCAAAATCCCAATGTTGATAAAACCGAATTAATTACCAACATTGAAATTAGTGATGAAAGACCAACCGAGGAGGCTTCAATCGAAATACTTTAATTTATGAACAACTATTATTTACTTTCCGAACCGGTAAAGAAATTTATTTATAAAAAAAGATGGTCGAGTTTGCGCCCCATTCAAAATTCCGCAATAAAATACATAACGCAAACCGACAATAATTATATTATTGCTTCGCAAACAGCTTCAGGAAAAACAGAAGCTGCTTTTTTACCCGTTTTATCACAGGTAGATTTTTCGGAACAAGGCGTTCAGGTCTTATATATTTCTCCTTTAATAGCTTTAATTAATGACCAGTTTTATAGAGTAGAAGAATTATGTAAAAATTTGGAAATAGATGTAACCAAATGGCATGGAGAAGCAAACAAAACGGTAAAGAAAAAACTAATAAAAAGACCTAATGGCATCGTATTAATTACACCCGAATCGATTGAAGCAATGTTTGTTAATGCGCCTTATAATGTTTCAAAACTATTCGATAATTTGACGTATATTATTATAGATGAGATACATTCATTTATCGGAGTTGATAGAGGGATACAATTAACGTCATTAATTTCTCGTTTACAGCAAATAAATAAAAAAACAGCAATTATTATTGGTTTATCCGCAACTATTGGAGATGAAAATTATGTGGAAGCAAAAAAAATTACTGGCGATATTGAAAACACAAAGATACTATTAGACAGAACAAAAAAGGAAACAATTGCCCAATTTAGGCATTTCAAAACCGAATCCACGAATTTTTCTGCCGAATTACTTAAAGATTTATACACTAATACAAAAGAGCATAAAGTTTTAATTTTCCCAAACAGCCGAGGCAAAACAGAAGAAATTGCTGTTCGTTTGAAAAAAATATCGGAAAAATCTAACGGACATAATAATTACTTTTCGCATCACTCTTCTGTTGATAAGGAAATTAGAGAAGGAGTCGAATATTTTGCGAAAAACAACGAAAGATTTAATTTCTGTATTTCTTGCACATCGACTTTAGAGTTAGGAATTGATATTGGAAGTGTAGATAAAATCATTCAAATAGATTCAACACACTCGGTAGCCTCTTTAGTTCAAAGAGTTGGACGAAGTGGTCGGAAAGACGGAGAAAAAAGTATTCTTAATTTATACACAACAGATGAGTGGAGTTTTTTACAATCGTTAGCCTGTTGGAATTTATACAAAAAAGACATTTTAGAACCAATCGAAACCGCTAAAGAACCTTTTGACTTATTGTTTCATCAAATGCTTTCAATCGTTAAAGAACTCTCTGGCTGTACTTTACGAGAATTAGTTGGCAGACTCTCCAAAAACAATGCTTTCAGGTTTATTAAAAAAGAAGATATTGAAACGATAATTAAACATTCTATTTCCAAAGATTATCTGGAATTTATACAAAATGAAATTATTATTGGTTTAGAGGGAGAATTTATTGTAAATAGTAGAGAATTTTATAGTGTTTTTAAGTCCGAACAAAACTTTAAAGTTATTATTTCTGGAAGGAAAATAGGAGAAATGCCATTTTCGCCACAAATAAGAATAAATGAAAATATTTTTCTTGCCGCAAAAACATGGAAAATTATAGACATCGACTTTAAAAGTTCTAAAATCGAAGTAGTTACGGCAAGAGATGGCAAAAAGCCAAAATTCTTTGGTGGCGGGGGAACAATACACCCTAAAATTAGAATAGAAATGTTAGAAATAATTAAAAAAAATGATACTTTTCCTGAAATTGATGAGAATTGTATTTCGATTTTACAAGGCTTAAAGTTTGATTTTAGGAATTGTAATATAACTGATTATCAGTACGAAAGACCAATTATTATAAAAGAAAACAAGTTAGAATTTTACACTTTTACTGGAACAAAAATAAACAGGACTTTGAATTTTTTATTCAACCTTGCTAACATTCCAATCTCATCTTACGACGAACATAAAAGTTTATTTGTATTTGAAGATATTTCTTTCGACTATTTCAATGAGTTTTTAAAAAATTCGAGAAGACTATTTAAAAACATTGATTTAAAGATTCAGGAAGCGTTAGAACCAGAAAGTCCCTTTTTAAGTTTGTCTAAATTTGGTTCTTTTCTTCCAATAAAATATCAAGTAAAAATTGTAAAAACTAATTATTTTGATTTTGAAGGAGCGTTGGATTTAATGAAAAATATTCAATTTAGTTAGACTTTAAAATAAAATCATGGAAACTCGATAGTCCCTACATAACAGTGTTGGTATGATTATCAAATAGTTACATGGATGTTTTGAAAATAAACAAAATCAAATTTCACTTAATAATCAAGAGATTAAAAATTAAATTCCTACATATTTTCATCGACAAACACTATTTTGTAAGGACTATCGACATAAATTGCAATATGAAACTCAAAATTAACACAAATAATCAGCACTTTGAATCTCTATATGAGCCAATTTTTTATGACCAAAATCTAATGCTTTTGTAACTGAGACACAAAAACTACCGACCATATAGTTTGGTTAATTCGTACAGCTTTTTTATGTGTTTTTTTGTTATCTGTCCTTCTTCAAATCGCCAGCTCCAGTTGCCTTCAGCGACAGATGGCGTGTTCATTCGTGCGTTTGCACCCAAGCCCAAAATGTCTTGCAACGGAATAATAGCTGTGTGCGAAACACTCGCAAATGCACTACGAATCATACTCCAGCAAATGTCTTCTTTTTGCGCGCCCAAATATGCCAGAATATGTTCCTGCTGCTCGTCTGGCAGGTTGTCGAACCAACTGATTATCGTGTCGTTATCATGAGTTCCTGTATAAACCACACTGTTTTTTATGTAGTTGTGCGGAAGGAAAATATTGTCTGCCGTGTCGCCAAAAGCAAATTGCAATATTTTCATGCCAGGAAAATCAAATCCATCGCGCAATGCCTCGACATCTTCCGTTATCACGCCTAAATCTTCGGCTATGATTGGTATTTTTCCTAATTGCTTCTCAACGGTTTCAAACAAATCGTGTCCGAGAGCTTTTTCCCATTTTCCGTTTTCGGCTGTTTCGCTTTCAAACGGAACCGACCAAAAGCCAGCAAAGCCTCTAAAATGGTCAATTCTGATAACATCATACAAAAGCAAATTTGCTTTTATCCGTTGCAACCACCAAACAAAACCATCGGCACGCATCTTTTTCCAGTCAAAAAGCGGATTACCCCAAAGTTGTCCTGTTGCGCTAAAAAAATCTGGTGGAACTCCTGCAACGGCAATAGGCTTGTTATCGTCATCAAAAAGAAAATTTTTTGGCGCGCTCCAAGCATCGGCACTATCGAGTGAAACATAAATGGGAATATCACCAACAATTTTCACCTCGTTTTTGTTTGCATAAGCCTTGATTTCAAGCCACTGACAGAAAAAGATATACTGCATAAATTTCTGAATTTCAATCTCTTCCGATAGTTTTTTTTCCATTTCTGCCAATGCTTCGGGCTGTTGTGTGGCAAGCTCGGGTTGCCATTTTGTCCATGCTGCTCCTTGGTTTTCATTTTTTATTGCCATGAAAAGAGCATAATCATTGAGCCAAGTTTTGTGTGTATTGCAAAAATTATCGAACTTTTTTCGTTCTACTTTTGTTGTTTTTTTAATATAACCCTTGTAGGCTTTTTGTAAGATGGGAAATTTGAAATGAAACAGTTTTCCATAGTCGACAAAGTTGTCATCAAAAACAATATCCGCAGGAATATCATCGGTGCTTATCCATTGATTATCTATAAGTTGCTCAAGGTTAATCAGCAACGGATTGCCGGCAAAAGCCGAGAAACACTGATATGGCGAATCGCCAAATCCTGTCGGACTGAGCGGTAAAATCTGCCAGAGCTTTTGCCCTGATTCTATCAAAAAATCAACAAACTTAAATGCTGCTTTTCCTAAAGTCCCAATGCCATATTTTCCGGGCAGAGATGTTAGGTGCAATAAAATACCACTTTGTCTCGGAAATTCCATTTTCTTATTTTTATTCTAAAATCATTAAGCACATAGTGCTATTTATTAGGAGTTGTAAGTACTTTTACAAAAGTTATCACGCTTTTTATTAACCTAAGTTGTTAATTCACAGCTTAGACGCGTCATAAAAAAATAGGTCTTAGACTTTAAATTGATTTTTACGAATAAATACTGTAAAATGACATAGTCATCGTGGGTTTAATATTTGAATAAAATAGTCATTTTTTCGATTTGCAGTTCCATTTCTGCAAACAATTTATTGTCTGATGGAAATGTTTTTGAGCCAAGTATTTCCGCGAATTTAGGGTCGTTATATTCGGCAGTTGGCAAGAGTTGCAACCGAAATTGCACGCCAATAACATGGTTTTCGCCAAGTTTTCCTCCGTTCCAATCGGCAATTGTTCCTGCGTAATCCCAGCCAAATCCGTACAACTCAAAATTGCCTTGGTTGAGTTTATGCAATTCGTCCAAAGTCATTCCAACGCACACACCTTGTTTTGTTTTCCAATCGCTGCTTCCGTTCCGAATTGTAATATTATCAGGTTGTTCCATCTTTTGGGCATCGCGCCACAAAATGGAAATTTCGTTTTTCGTATTCGGAAAAAGCCGTGTCCCGATAGTGTATTCGCCTTCTCCAAGCGAAATAGAATCGCGCAAAACTTCATCTTTTCCGTACTCGGCTATCAGCGAGGCTTCTGTTGCGCTAGAGTCAATCTTGCCAACACTTTTTCCGGGAATACAAATCCATTTTGCATCAGTTTTTTTTTCGCTATTCTGTTTTTCAACCAGTGTAGTATCCTTATTTTCAGCCTCTTCTACTTTATCAGTCGAAGAATTGCATCTCCAAAAAAAGACCAATAGGCAACATAATATTAAAATATTTTTCATCTGTTTTTTTTGTTAATAATTGTACCAAAAGTTCAAATTTAATTTGTTGCATAACGCTTGCCGGCAATACAATTTATCGTTTTTTTTTCTTCTTATGTTGCTTTACGATAGGGTAATACAGGACTTTTTTGGTTTCGAAAAACGGTTCTTCAAAATAGCTGGAAATTTCGTTTTGTTCCAATCTTTTTCCAAATGGTTTCATTTCTTCTTTCATATCGCCACCTTTGAGATACAAAATGCCGTTAGGAAGTCCGTTTTTGTCGTCCAACGAAATGCAATGACTCACAAGCGGAATAAAAACAGGAAACGATGTAACTGCGCGGCTCACAACAAAATCGAATTGTCGTTTCAACTCGTTGCTACGGATTTGTTGGCAGGTTACATTTTGGAGTTGTAGCTCGTCGATAATTGTCTGGACGACAGTTATTTTCTTGCGAGTAGAGTCGATGAGGTGAAACTGTACATCGGGCATCAAAATTGCGAGTGGTATTCCCGGAAAACCGCCACCTGTGCCAACATCAAGGATTTTTGTGCTTTCTTTGAAACGCAGAACTCGCTCTATTGCAAGCGAATACAAAATGTGTCGCTCGTAGAGATTTTCTATGTCTTTTCGCGAAATAACATTAATTCTTTCGTTCCAGTATTGATATAATTTTGCTGCTCTTTCAAATAGGTTATATTGTGATTCTGAAAGATTTGGATAATATTTTTTTATTAATTCCATTTTTGTATTGTGTATGTGTGTAAAAATTAAATGGTATTTTTTTGATTGTTATTAGCTTGAATATAAGCCAGATATATTGTTTAATTTGAGGTGTTTGTCATTTCTAATAAGTCAGAGTTTTTGTCTTTCCGAATTGTGTTGAGCAATAAATCGCGGGCACGAAAAAGACGCGATTTTATTGTTCCGGGAACAATATCGAGTTTCTCGGAAATTTCTGCGACCGATAAATCTGAGATGTATCGTAGCTTTAATATTTGGCTATATCTTGGGCTAAGTTGTTCAATGAAAGATAGTACTGTGTTTTTATTTTGTTTAATAATAAGCCATTCTTCGGGGTCTGGTGCTACACTTTGCAACGAAAGTGGCTCTGAGGAACATTTTTGAGGGTTTTGCTCGTCGATAGAGATTAATCGTACTTGTTTTTTTCGTAAAAAGTCGATAGAATTATTTATTGCTATCCGAAAAAGCCACGTACTAAAAGCATATTTTGGTTCGTATGTTGCGATGTTGCGAAAAGCCTTTCCAAACGCTTCTATTGTAAGGTCTTCGGCATCGTTTTCGTTCTCTACCATGCTGTTTATGACATAGTTGACAGAATTTTTGTAGAATGACATTAAGTCTGTGTAGGCTCGTTGATTGCCATTTTTTGCGGCTTGTACCAGTTTATAATCTCGATGTGCTTTTTTAGAAAAATTAGGATTTATTTCCATTTGGATATTTTTCTCCTTTTATCTCGTGTTGTGTAAAAATAAAAATTCAGGATTGGCAAAATCAAATCAAAAATAAAGCCAAACCATGCTAAATGTTTGCTACCAAAGTGTTTCATCGCCCGATAGAAAATTATTTGCTGCACGATGGCTCGCACCATAAAAATACAAAAAGAAATCCATAAGTAGCTATTTTTTACAACAAGTAACGCAAATAAAATGTAAAATATTATTCTTGTAAACGGTTCGGCTCCTAGTATTATTTTATGCCAAAACCGATAAATATTTCCGGTGGACATGTGCCTCTGCTTTTGTCTAATCCAATGGTTCCAAGATTGTTCTGGTTCTGAGAAGGTAAAACTTTCTGGCGTTGTTGCTATCTGTGTATTTTTTTTTCGTGCGTGTGCATTGACAAACAGGTCATCGTCGCCGGAGCGAATATGTGCATGACGCTCAAATCCTTTTGTCCTGAAAAACAGCTCTCTACGATATGCCAAATTTCGTCCTACTGCCATGTACGGCATTCCGCTTTTCGCAAAAGTGAGATATTGCAATGCAATGAAATTTGTATCAAAGCAAATCAATTTATTTAGTAGTCCTTTTTTGCCTAAATATCCTCCGTAACCAATGACAAAATCTGTGTCGGTACGAAATTGTTTTTGCATTTCGGCAAGCCAAAATTTTCCCGCTGGTTTGCAATCTGCATCAGTAAGCAAAATCCAATCGTTTTTTGCAGCTTTCAACCCTATTGTAAGTGCTTGCTTTTTTCCGTGAGAGAAGCAATCGTTTTTAGTTATTGTCTTAACATACAGTTGTTTATACGTATTTTTCAGTTTTGTTAAAACTTTTTCTGTGCTATCTATGGAGCAATCGTTTACAACAATGACTTCATAATCGGGGTAATTTTGTGTCAGAATTTCGGGGAGGTATTTTGCGAGATTCTTTTCTTCGTTTTTTGCACAAATAACGATAGATACTGGCGATTGCTTAGGAAGAGGTTTCTCGTTTTTTAGGTTTTCTGGATTACGAAAATTAAAAACGCGGATATAATAAAATAAATAATAGAACAATTGTACCAATGCAAAAAATGCAAACGTAATTAGCATTACCTCTGTTAGTGGCTGGTTGTCAAGCCAATGAACTAATTTTTGTGTCAATTTCACTTATTGCCTAAAATTTCGGCAAATTTACATAAACAGCCGCAAAATGAACAATATAAATACTGTGCTTTTTGATAATAATTATTAATGGATAATATCGAAATGGTTGCTGCTTGATACTGAAATGGTTACATGTAATCAAGTACTTTATTTCTATCTCAGAAATTTAGCGTAAACTTTTATTCCGAGTCCAATTTTTTTGTGCTTTCCGTTGTTATTTTTTGTAAAAAACGATTGATGCGTTTGCCAACAAATGAAGCCAAAAACAGACCGGCAGCTGTGGTTACGCTGTAAACAATGGCTTTTGAGTTTGGTTTGAGAGCCAAGGGCATCATAACGCCAGATAACAACGTACTTATCAAACCGGCAGATTCTTTTTTGCTGCTACCACGTTGAGTTTTAAAGGCTTTCACGATTGTAAACAATGCCGATGCAATGTTTTGTGTTTGCTCTTCTTGGTTGGTTATTTCTGTTTTTATGCGTTTTTTTTCTTTTTGAAGTGATTTGTAATCCTTTATTTTTTTTTGCATTTTTCTTCGTGGGTTAAAAAATTAAGGTCTAAGACCTAATTAGTGTTGCTTACGCAATTCTGTAAAACTCGAACTATCAGCAAATTACAGACATGCAAATAAGTAAAAACTTTTTTATGAGTGCTTACTAATACAAAAATAGCGTTGAGACAATGTTTTAATGATGACATTTTAAACGCTGATGACTGTCATCTGTTAATCAAATGTTGCTCTTAAAGTTCCATGTCTTCTTCTTGCTCGTCTTTTTTGTCCATTAATCGTCTGATACTCATGTTGGTTATTGGTGTTTCTAACAATTGTTTGCGGAAAATAACAAGTAAAAGAAAAATAATAAAAAAGAATGCAGCAACAACGCCAAAGCCAAATGCAAGGTTATGTACTTCGCTAAATATAAAGGCTATAGACATACTTGTTAATATTAAAAACATAAAAAATGCGAGCGCGAGAATAATGTATTCGAAAATCATCGCTACTGTTTTTGCCGATTTTTCTACTAAGTCGAGGCGTAGAAAGGCAATTCGTCTGCTGATATATTCTTTTACTTTTGCAAACATAATTTTTTTTTTTGATAGATGCGTAAAAAAAACGGCACTTTCTGGTTGTTATTAACTTGAATATAAACTAAGGTCTAAGATCTATTTTTTATGAAACGTTTAAGCTGTGAATTAACAACTTAG
>JAOZMU010000509.1 GCA_029934165.1 Bacteroidales bacterium | reverse complement strand
GAAACCGTAGTACTTACTTCGTCTAATCTGGAGGAGCCGTATGAGCCGAGAGGTTCACGTGCGTGCCTGTGAGAGGTTTAGGGGTGAAAGTCCCCTTTACCTACTCGACTTTTTCTTATCAATGCTCGTAATTTTCTAAAAAACTTTGTAATATCATCAGATTTAGGGTCTCCATTTATTTTACCTTTTAAAAAGCGAGAGTTCTGGATAATATACATATTATCTTCACCTGTGCAATCTAATTGTCCAGCCACTCCGATAGTGGATTTCTTAAAATCACCTTCTGTTTTCGTTTTATCAATTACCCAAACTTTCTTTTGCTTTTTTTTGCGTTCAAATTCGTTGTCCGATAAAAATTTTTCAGCTTCATCGAAAATGCTTTGATTTCCTTTTTTCATTAATGGTAGTATAATATCTTCAAGGTTTCCAAATTCCTCCCCCTCTTTTGAAAGAACATAGCAACCAATAGCTTTAAAAATTGATTTTTGTGTCTCAACAATACAATCTTCACCATGTCCTAACAAGTTCATTTCTACTGGTAAGTTTTCCGAATACCTTTCCTTTATTAAATCAACCCTACTTTCTATCCCGTTGTTATCTGCGTCTAAAATAAAAACTAACGCCAATTTACTATCTTGAAATAACATTTCTTGTGCTAAATCTTCTTCTGGTTGAGCTTGAAAACCGAAATCATCAATTATTTCGTTATAATTTTCGGGTTTATCAAGACCGTCCATTGAATACAAAAGAACGTAAAAAGCATTCTTGCTCTGTCCTTCTTGCTTATACATTATCCATGGTAATATTGGTCTTTTAAATAGTAAGTTACTGTCATAAGGAAATGAGGATATTTTACTACTAAAATACTCATAAAGCGGTGAAACCATTTGAGAAACTGTCTCTTTGTAATGTAGATACCCGTCATTTTCCAATAATAATGATATATAAGCAACGTCATGCCGTCCTTCACATAAAACTACAATGCCTATCATTACACGTCCCTCCTTTCTTCTCTTTTTCCTCTAATATCAATAGATTTTGATTTTGAAAGCATTTTTTGTAAAGTTAAACCTGATACATATTTACAGTTTATCTGTTGTTTTGATGTATCCAATTGGTAAAATGACATCTCATCGTTCTTATAGTCATTATTTACAAATGCATCAATACATTCTTTGCTGTGTGTTGTTACAAAGACTTGAACATCAAAATCATTTGCTAACTTTTGGATAAATTGAGTGAATTCCTCCAACAAAGAATAATGCATCGCGTTTTCTAACTCATCAATAAGTAAAATACCATTTTTTGCTGCGGCAAATTGTAAAGCTATTTGAAAAACCCGTTGCACTCCCTCTCCATACGCAGACAAATCTTTACTCACATCAAATTCTTTGCTGTTAACTTCAAATCGAACACCTGCATTTGTTGTAGATTGTTCGATATAATTAATGTCTTCATCCGAATTAGCATTTATAAAATCAACTATTTTTTGAATTGATTTATATTTTACACTCTCACTATGTGCATATAAAACATCCTCTTTTTCTTGAAGTGAAAAAGGACTTGAAAAGGAAGAATTACAGACGTTTACAATTTTTTTAAAATAAGGCTGGTATTCTTTGTCTGCAAATATTCTGGCTTCACTCTTTGTCGTGTTTTCATTGTACTTAGCTGTAATGTAAATCGTTTTTAGGTAAGTACTTTTATTAAATTCGTCCTCTGTATCCTCCTCTTTTTTCACCTCAATAGAAGTGAATGCATCACCTACATATCCATTAATTTTGACTTCTTCATTAAATGCATCAATAAACCACTCTGCGTTGATTTGATTAAATTTCCCCCTTCTTCTCCATACATCAATAAATGCATGGATGTCGTTTTGTTTAGAAAGCCAATAAATACTTTCTAATAGTGTTGTTTTTCCTGAATTGTTTATTCCTGCAAATACATTAATTCTATTTAAATTTTTAATCTCTACATTTTCAAATTTTTTGCATTTTTCAATGTTAATAGATTTAAAATATTTCGTATTCGTGAAGTGTTCATGAACCTCTCGTTCAATATTGTGTTTTGGTAAAAGAAAAGAGTATCCTTTTGTCGTAAGTAATCCGTTAACTCTATTTATTATTTCTAAAAGTTTTTCCTTACTTGCTTCATCTGCATATTCAGAGACTTGAAATGCTTCTCCTAATTGGAATTTTACTACATCAAGCGATTTACTGAACTTATCTGTTAAAATTCTATCACTCCTCAAATACCCTTCGCTAATATTCCTTGTTTTTTCCATTTCATTAATTGCTTCTTCATCATTAATGAACTTAGCTAACTCACGAATGTCAGTACCTTTTGTAATTATTGGGTCTCTCGGCTCATATCTTTCATCATCTCCTTCCGCAATTAAAATTTCATCTTTTGAAATCCAACTAAATAATCTCTCATTATTAATAGGCTTTGTTGCCCGTTTGTTTTCATCGTCCCAACCAATCCAGTCTCTCATTATTGGTTTTTTTATAATTTCCTCAAAAATGTTGAACATCGGCGTTGAAAACTGGTCTCCAAAATCACTCTTCTTGTATTGGTCTATTAATGAAAGTGTTTTTATATAGCGATTTATTTTAGTCTTTGTGCTACCAAGAGCTTTTACAATATCTTCTGTATCCCAAGAGTAGGTTTCTACTAAGTCTTTTACTAATTGTGCTTGATTTACTGCTGGCCATTTCCTATTTCCTTCAATGTGTTTTAAACCTGTAAGGATATAAAAGTCTCCGTCAGCTTCTCTATCAAATATAACAACTGGAACATTAGAAAATATGTCAGGATTTAGATTTCCAATTGGATATGAAAATTCATAATCACGTTGTAACATTTTTAATGCCGCAACACGCCTGTTACCTTCTAAAACTTTATACTTTCCATTGCCTATTGCTTGAACTTGAATTTGGTCTACTGGTAAAAAACCGTTTGTTTTGATACTTAGCAATAGGTCTGTTATACCCTCATTTTTTTCACCTGTTATAAATTTCAACGTGCGTTTTTGTATTGCATCAGTTAAAATAATATCATCAGATACTTTTTCATATTTGCCATTATCAATAAATCTATAATTATTAGGGTCAAGATATAGATTTTTTAATGATGGTTTTCTTAAATATATTTTCTCCTGTGGTTTCTCCATTATTTATGTTTTTAATATTGTATTTTCACAATTAGCTTTAACGAATAGGGATTTGAGTATTATTTATATCGGTCAATTTATTAGACTTTGGACAAAATTATTAAAACTAATAAATAATAATCAATTAA
>JAOZMU010000048.1 GCA_029934165.1 Bacteroidales bacterium | reverse complement strand
AATAATCAGCAGTTTAAATAATTTTTGCGGATTTTGCAAGGTGTTGATTTACAGGCGTTTACAAAACGCAATTTAAAAATGTCATACATATTGTTTATTAAGTCAATTTTTATAATATTGTCAGATTTTTCAGGAAATAAAATATTGAAATTCAAAGTATTAGTATCTTCGGTTAAGTCTGAAATTTCAAAATGTTTATTTAGCTTTGAAAACAGTTTTTTCGTGTCAAAATCATTTTGTGTAAATAAATCAATATCAATTGAAATCCGGTGTCCTAATTGTAACGCTAATGAAGTTCCACCTACAAGAAAAAAATCTTTTAACTCGGGCAACAACATTAATTTTCTTAATAATTCCAAAGTTTTCGGATAGACGGTTCTGTATTGTAGCATCTGAATTTGTTTTTTTGAATGTTAAAAAATGTATGACAAAAATTTAATGTTATTTCATCTAAATACCTGATATTTATAACTTCATTTTTAATTTTATTTAATCCATAATATTGTTTAAGTAAAATGAATTTAATAAAGTAAGCCATTAAAATTCCTAACTAAAACTAAATCAGGCGTAAGCAAAATTATTAATTTTCCATTACTAAGCTCTTTCCAGTCTTTTAAATTTCCACGAGTTACAACTCTCTCAATTACAAAACGAGCGTGTTTTTCGTAATCAATATCTTGATAATCTGTATCCCAGAAAAGGGCTTTGTTTAAAGTTGGTTTCATATTATGTTTTTACTTTTTAAAAACGCAAATAAAATGCTTATTTTTGTTTTGATTTGCACTAATAATAAGATAGCCATAAACAAGTGATGCTATCTATTCGACACAAAATTTATTATTTTAAAACAGGTAGATTATCAAGTAGTTAGATACAAAAAGTAGAAATAATTTTTAGAACAGCATTAGTTATTTAGTGCTATCAAACGTGCTGACATTCAATCATTTATCTTAAAAACTCAATGGTTATTTTAGTGATTTAGAGAACAACCATTGTAGCAGATTTTTTTCGCTATATGCTTTGTTCCAGCACAAATGTCCTGTATTTGGATATTCTGTATATTTTGGTTTGCCGTTTTCTTTTCGGATAGCTGCAACCATATTACGTGACCGCGAAACCTTTACTACTCTGTCTGTTGCACCATGGAAAGCCCAAATTGGGGTTTGTTTTATCAGGCTTGCAAGCGTTACATCGGCACCTCCACAAACAGGGATAGCGGCAGCAAAAGTTTTTGGGTATCTGCAAATTGCGTCCCACGTCCCAAAACCTCCCATCGAAAGTCCAGTAATATATATTCGACTTTCATCAATATTGTATTCTTTTTTCACAAACTCAATTACTTCCATCGTCAATCGCAACGACACCGATGGCTCTTTGGGTTGTTTGTGGGAGTCCATCGTCCAATCTACTTCTGTCCATCGCAATCCTGTAGGACACTGTGGCGCAACAACATAGCAAGGATATTTGGCAATCGAATCTGCAAAAAGTTTTGCTCCGTGGGTCAATTGCGCTTTATTGTCGCCACCACGCTCGCCGGCTCCATGTAGAAAAATTACGAGCGGATATTTTTTATTTGTCAAGTCATCGTTTGGGCTCAATATCCGAAAAAGTAAACGCTCTCCCATCGGAGAAATATAAATTTTTGACTCGAATTTTTTTAATAATTCTGAATTTTGAGCTACCGAAATTCCACCATAAAATATGATGAATAAAATTAAATAAATATGTTTCATTTTAAAAAATTTTATGCAAAATACCAAATAAGATATTTTGCGGGTTAATATCGGGCTATTATTGTTATTTGTAACCTCACAATATTGTCTTTTGTAAATGTATTAACATGAAAATCAAACTAATAACGCTTACAAAAGTATCCATTATGTTTTATGAACTTATTACTTAAAGATACTAAAATTCGACACCAAGAACCAAAACATCATCAATTTGTTGGTTATTATAGCCCTTCCATTCATCGAAAATATTTGCAAGAATATTTTTTTGCTCAAACATAGGCGTGTTTGCCAACGAAAGAAGAACAGATTTGAATCTTTTGGTTAGGAATTTTTTGTCATTTTGTCCCCCAAATTGGTCTGCGTATCCGTCAGAATAAATATAAAAACGCCAACCTTGCTGAAATTTCAAAACATGGTTTTCAAAGCTACGGTTTTTTTCCACACCACCAATCCCTGTTCTATCTCCTTTAATTTCAACTAATTCGTGTTCGTTAGCAGTCGGCTGAACTAAAATTAGTGGGCGAAACGCTCCCGAATATTCTAACGTTCTGGTTTTAAAACAAACTTTACACAGGGCAATATCCATACCTTCGCGAGCAAATGCTTCGTCTTCGCCTTTTTGCATTGCTTTCACAATATCTGAGTGCAGTTTTTTTAGTATTTGTGCTGGCGAAGCATTTGGTTTTTCGCTCAAAATTTGGTCGAGTGTTCCGTGTCCGAGGATACTCATCAATGCGCCTGGAACGCCGTGTCCAGTGCAATCGACGGCGGCAATATAAAGTTTATCTTTACTTTTTGCAAACCAATAAAAATCTCCGCTCACAATATCTTTTGGGCGATAAAAAATAAAGGATTTAGGAAAATGCTTTTCAACCTGATTTTGCGAACGCATAATGGCTTTCTGGATTCGGTTGGCGTAGCGTAAACTATCGACAATATCTTGGTTTTTTGTTTCCAATTCGGTATTAATATAAAACAACTCATCGCGTTGAGCTGCAATCTCTTCCGTCTGTTGGAGAATTTCTTCGCTCTTCATCTGAACTATCTCTTTTTCCTCTTGTAATTCTTTTGTTCGCCTTGCAACTTCCTGTTCCAGAATGCGTTTCGAGCGTCTCAGTTTTGCTTCACGCAGCCGTCCAATAAGAACGATAAATAATGTGCCAACAAAACCGCAAAAAATATAAAAAGGAATAGTTTTCCAATATGGAGTTTTAATCTTAAAGTGCATATTTGTTGGAATATCGTTCCAAACACCATCGGCATTGCAGGCTTTTACGCTAAAAGTATAACTGCCAGACGGAAGACTAGAATATGTAATTGCCTGATTTTTACTTGGTGGCGACCATTCTTTGTCGATGCCGGCAAGATGCCACCGATATTTTATTTTTTCGGGTAACTTATAACTTAAACCTATAAAATCAAAAGTCAGGTGGTTTTTATCGTGTGGCAAAACCAAGTCATAAGGCGTATTAAACCAACGTGAAATACTGTCGGTGTAATCTGTTTCTTTCCAATTAATATTGTCGAAAAATAGGCGTACATCAACAATGTGAGTGTTTGGCTCGCGGTGGCTACTGAACTCATTATCAGAATCATAACATATAACACCTTTCAGCGTTCCAAACCACAACCGACCAAAGTAATCTTTGAAAACAGCGTTTGGATTTGTCTCAATGCCGCCAAAACCTTCCTGTATTCCAAAATGTCTAACTTTCAACAATCGCTCGCCGGAATTGTCGAAAGCCAATTCGTCGATACCATTGCTTCCTCCTAACCATAAATTAAAACTATTATCAAATTGCATCAAATGCACGTCATTAGACGTTAGACCACGTTTTTTTGTGTAATTAGCATCTGGTTTAAAATCGGCATTTTCAGCACTTCTGTCAAACATAAAAACGCCTTTTGTCTTCGTTGCAATCCAAATATTTTTGTGCTTGTCGTTGATAATAGAATTAATTTTACTGAAAATATGAAATCGTCCAGCAACCTCTCTATTTTCATCTAAAACAATTATGCCACTGCACGTTGTGCCAATCCAAACATTGTTATTTTTATCGGAACAAATAGCAGTAATACGTCCTTTAGAAACGTCAGAATTGCTATCTAATTTATTAATACTAAGCCTATTACCTTCAATTTCAATTATATTAATACCAAGTACTGTTCCTATCCACATTTGTCCGCTATCGTCCTCGTAAAAAGACGTAACATAATTTGAATTTAGTCCATTTATTTTTGTTATTGTTTTAATCTGCTTGCCATCAATAATGTTTAAGCCACTATTTGTTCCAACCCAAATTCTGTTTTTCGTATCTTCGTAAATGGCTGTAATTTCGTCACTTACAAGTCCATTGTGCTTGTTTAAAACCGTAATTTTTTTTATGCTTACTTTATCCTTTGCTAACTCTAAAATATTTAACCCTTCGAGAGAACCAAACATCATATTTCCATCTTTTTTTTGCCTTACTGCCTGAATTTGAGAGCTTGACAATCCGTCGTTTTTTTTATAGGTGATGAAAGCATCGTTGTTGAATTTGCAAACTCCGCCAAAATATGTCCCAAACCATAGATTACCGTTTGAGTCGGCAGAAATAACTCTTATCCTGTTGTTACTTAAACCATTATGCTCAGTCAGATGAAGAAAAACAGAGCCGTTCCAACGCGAAGCTCCTGTTTTTGTTCCGAACCAAAAATTACCCCGCTCATCTTGACAAATTGCCCTAATCCGCTTATGGACAAATTGTTCGTTTCCTTTTAGCGGAATAATTTTTTTGCTGTCAAAAAAGCAAGCTCCGTTTTGTGTACCAAACCAAATATTGCCTTTGTTGTCTTCGTAAATTGTCAGTACTTTGTTGTGTGTCAATCCACTATCAACCGTAAAATTGTAAAATTCGTTACCATCAAAACGCGAAACTCCGCCGTCAGTCCCAATCCAAACATAACCTCGACTATCCGAAAAAACAGCCCGCACTTTGTCGTGTGGCAGCCCGTCTTTTGTGGTATAGCAGAAAAAATCTTCGGCTTTGTCAAGGTTTTTTCGGCAGACACCACCACCCAAAGTAGCCACCCACAAATTGCGCTCTTGGTCTTCGCAAATATCTCGTACTGTGTTGTTTGTCAGCCCATTGCTTATACCAAAACGCTCGAAATTTACACCATCAAAACGCACTAAACCATAGTCCTCTGCGCCAAACCACAAATTTTTGTCGCTATCTTCTGTTATACAGCGTATTGTGTTCGTTCCCAGTCCGTTTTCGCTGTTATAAATCTCTGCGTCAATACCATCGTACCGCACAACACCACCGCCCTCTGTGGCAATCCAAACAAACCCTTTGCTGTCCTGAAAAACGTCGTAAACTCCAGAGCGTGGCAATCCCTCTTCGATAGAATATCGCTGAATATGATATTGTTGCGCCGAAGAAATAATAACCAAAAATAGAAATAGTACGAAAATAAATATACTGCGAATGGACATTTGTTATACTAATTTAAGTAAAAATTAAGAACTGGCTATCGTTATAGGTGTGGTTAGAAACCACGCCAATAGTTTTCTTTAATTGTTGGCTTTCCAAAAATCTTTGGGAAATTTTTGATGAACAAACCTTGAGCTACAAACATAATGTAAGTTTTTTATCAATCGTAAGTTTACCTTGAAAATTAACAATTTTTGATACAACAAATTTACCAAAACATTAAACACAGATATTAATGTTGGTAATTTATGCTTAGTAATGGAAAATTAATAATTAATAATTAATAATTTTGTTTACGCCTGATTTAGTTTTAGTTAGGAATTTTAATGGCTTACTTTATTAAATTCATTTTACTTATCAAATATTTTCCATTGTAAGATATTTCATAAATTGATGCGTAAAAACTATTGCTATATTTTGAGTCGTTATCAATCTGAAAAATGTTTAAGACCTATTTTTTTATGCAACGTTTGAGCTGTGAATTAGCAACTTATGTTAATATAAAGTGGAAGAACTTTTGTTAGAGAACTAATAATTCATATACAATATAAAAAAGTGCATTGCATTTAGCAAGAATTGTATTAGGAGACGAAAATTTAATAATCATCATGTTAAACAATTTGTTTGCTACGAAGCACTTCGCGGCAGGGATTGTAGCGGTAGCTCGGTTTGCTGGCATGGGTTTTTTGGCGCAGTTTGGTGTAGCGACCGAAGGAAGCTCACGCCAAACTGCTTTTGCCAAAAACACATGGCAGCAAACCGACTACAAGCGAAAAGCCCGATAAGCCGCCCATAAAAAACTGATTGTCATTATATTAATTAAGAATTACTTATTATTTCAATATTAATAAAACTCTGCATTTTAGCAAAAAACCGCTTTGTTTTTCAACATAGCGGTTTTTGGTGTTTAAGTGCTTTGTACTTTTTAATATTGAGACAACGATTTGCTATTTGACGGAAAATCAGCAATAAACAGTGGTATTGGTTAATTTAATCTTTGTTCTAAGTATAGTTTTTATTAGCCTAAATATCAGCATAATACTTTTCCGGACAAATAGCGCGATGTGTTATTTTTTTTAGTAATCGCCCATTGTCTCAGGAACTTGCGCCAATGCTTTTGCAAGCTCGTTGTCGTTTGGTGCTTTGCCGTGCCATTTGTGTGTTCCTTCCATAAAATCTATGCCGGCTCCCATTTCTGTTTTCATCAAAATCATTACTGGTTTGCCTTTTCCTGTTCGTGTTTTAGCTTGGTTGAGGGCTGCAACCATTTGTGTCATATCGTTTCCTTTGTCAAGCTCCAAAACGTCCCAACCAAAGGCTAACCACTTGGCTTTCAAATCTCCGAGCGATAAAACATCGTCCGTTGCTCCATCAATCTGCTGTTTGTTATAATCTATTGCCGAAATGAGATTATCAATCTTATTATGAGCAGCATACATTGCGGCTTCCCAAATTTGACCTTCTTGTAATTCGCCGTCTCCGTGCAATGTAAAAACGAGTTTGTTGTCGCCGTTTAGCTTTTTAGTTTCGGCTGCGCCAATTCCAACAGAAAGACCCTGCCCAAGCGAGCCGGAAGCCATGCGGATTCCCGGTAGATGCTCCGCTGTTGTTGGGTGTCCTTGCAGACGAGAATTTAGCTGGCGCAGAGTTGCCAACTCGGCAACTTCAAAGTAGCCACTACGCGCTAAGACGCTGTACCATACGGGCGCAATGTGTCCGTTTGAAAGGAAGAATAAATCTTGATTTTTTCCGTCCATGTCAAAAGTTTGGCTGTTATGCTCCATGATTTCAAAAAATAGAGCAACCATATAATCTGCGCAACCCAACGAGCCGCCGGGGTGTCCGGATGCGGCACCATGTACCATACGCACAATATCGCGACGCACTTGGGCTGCCATTTTTTCTAGTTTTTCAATATTTGCCATATCTCAGTTTTTAATATTATTTGTTATTTTTCAGTATTATTTTTTCCAAATCAATGTATTTTTCTTTTCTCAAAATTTTTAGTTTATTGAAAAGTTTTTTTTCGTTGATTTCGTCTTTGGGATTGCTTTTAAATCGCGTCCAAAAAATTGCTAAATCATATAAATCTGCAAACAAATTTTCTGCATTTCGTTTTCGAGTGATTGTATCGCTAGGATTTTTGTCTTTTATTTCGGCATTTAAATTGTATGTGTCAATTGTTGTTTTAGCTCTTTTATACTCGTAACTACTTTTTGCTTGGCTTGATAATGGTTTGATTTTTAAGCGTGTACCCTTGCTATTATACTTTTTAAACTCCAATTCAAATAAATCGCAAGGATTATCGGTTATTGGATTAAAAAGTAAAGGCTTCTCTTTTTCAATTTCGTTTTTATTTTTAAAATTAACTTGGAAGTTGTCAAAAAGTGGAAAACTTGAAGATTTATAAGTTCTATTGCATAAATCGCAATAAATATTATAGTTAGAGTAATCATAAGCCAGCCACCAATAATAATTTTTTGGTCGAAAGTGGTCTATATCATCATTTTTATTTATAGGCGTTTCGCAAATTGGGCAACGACATCTTGAAAGCAAAAGAAATGTGTGTTTAAATTCTTTCCACGAATTATCCTTTTTTTGTTTAAGTTTTTCGTACTCCTGCTTTATGGTTCTTGCCTTTTCGTGTTTCGAGTTAAACGAAGCTCCTTTTTTATGAAAATCTTTTACCGCTTCTGTTAAATCCTCAGGAACAGGTTGTTCTGTGTTTTGTTGAATGAATCTTAAATCTTTCATTTGTAATATTCTTTAAATTCATTTCTAAAATTTTCAACATCGGCTTCGTCAATAATTAACTCTTCCAGCCTTTCTTGATAATCAAAGCCTTTGTCTTTTAAAAACTTTAAGAATTTTAAGAATCTGAAATCATGTATATTAACTCCGATAAATGTTTCGTTTAATTCTCCTTGCAATTCATTCAATCGTCTTTTTTCTTCGTTGGTTAAATTTTCTTTTGTTTTTAAGTTATAGAAATCATCAACCTTGTTTTGTAGTTCTAAACTCAAAATTGAATCCATCTCAAAATGAGTTAGTAAAACCATTCCTGCATCGACAGAAATTGTTTCTGGCAATTGTTTTACTTCGAGAGTATTATTTTTATCTTGATAAAACATTTGTATTTCGTCGCTTTTTCGTCCTAATATTGCTACTGGATTATGCGTAGTCAGAACAAATTGAATATTAGGCAATAAACCTTGTAAGTTGTTGATATACAGCTTTTGCCACGATGGGTGCATGTGCCTGTCAAACTCATCTATCGCAATAATTCCTTTTATGTTGGAAAATAAATCTTCTATTTTTTCATAATATTTTCTGCCGATTGAAATAACCTTTATTATTATGTCTGTCAGCAAAAGAATATTGTGCTTATAACCCTCGCTAAGTTGTTGTGTTTTTAGGTAATTATTATTTTTATCTATAAAGTGAAATGTTTTTTTATATTTATCATTTTGTACAATGCCTAATTCATTGGGCAATAACTTGTTCATTTTTTCAACAAAAACGTTTTCTATTGCTTTAGCCTCTGAATCAGGCAATTCGTGTAACGAATTTAAAATCCCAAGTGGGTCATAAAAAGCATCACTGCGCTCCTCGAACAATGAATCTACGTTATACCATTTTTTTGTGCCAATCAATAATTCTTCAATCAGTTTTGAATAATTATGTTGCTCATATCTCGAAAAGAAGCTTGTGCCATAAGCTAAAAAAACTGGCTCATGAACATATTTTGTTAGGCTATCGTTAGTTTTTCCAGTCTCGTTTATAGTAGTTTTTTCTGCTCGTTCATTTTCGCGCTGAATAATAATTTCTGCTTCGTTTACTTTTTGGTTGATAAAATCTTCATAAGCAAACCTTTGATTATCAGGAATATTTGCAAGGGCAAGAGCTTGAAGAAAAGATGTTTTTCCGAAAGCATTTTTTCCGAGCATTATATTTATGTTGGGCGATAAATCGGTAGAAATATATTCAAATCTCTTGAAATTGCTAATTGAAATATTTTTTAGTTTGTTTTGCGATATTATTTCTTCTTTTTCGTGACTTAGGTTAACAAAAATGTGATAAAGTGCGGTATTGTTAGCGTTTTTAGTTTTTAAGAGTTTTACATTTGAAAATATTTTAACTTCTTCAATATTATATTTTAAATCTAAAAGACTTTTTTTGTATTTGTTCCACGATTTTTCAAAGTTTGAAAACTCATTATAAATGAGTGAAAAGTATGCTTTTGCATTAACTGATGAATAATTTTTAATTTTTTCATCTTGTAACTTTGCAATTATAGCATGAGGTTGACGCAACCTTACGCCTTCGATAGCAACAATTGTGTCATTAATTGAGTTTACAGCAATGTCAAGTCTATGTTTATTAGCAAGTGTCAATTCTGTTACTACATGAAGGTTTAAGTAATCTTTTTTACTAAAAGAATTACTCATGCTTTGGGCAACAAAATCATTATAAGCCGCCTCTGTGTTTTTCAACGAATAAGCGATATTCGATAATTCATTGGCTGCGTTTACTGTATCTTCAAGTATTTCTAAAACAATATTTTCGTCTTCGCTTTGCATTACTTTTTACCTTTTATTATTTGAAAGGAAAAACAAGGGAGCTTTATACTCCATTGTTTTTTAATTTATTCTGCAACCCACTCTTTAACCACATCTTTGCTCGGATTTTTTAGTCCAAGGTTGCGTTTTTTGTTTATTCCGCAAATTTTTTGGTGTTTTTGATATTTAAAGAATGTGATTTTTTGAAAATTTTCATACACAAGTAACTAATAATTAACTACTTGACAATAATCATTTTTTTTATAACAGATTTTTCGGCACTATGAAGGCTGTAGTAGTAAATGCCATGTTTGAGGTTGTAATTTGATGTTTTGAAGCGTATCATGTGTTTGCCTGAGTTGTATTTTTTGTTGTCGATGAGTGTGCAGATTTTGCGACCAAAGACATCGTATATTTTTAACGAAATTTCTGATTGATGGTGTATTTTGAATCGGATTGCTGTTTCATCTGTTGTTGGGTTTGGAAAATTTTGTTCGAGTATTATTTCGTTTTGAGATTGTGGTGTGTTGATTGTTACTTCTTCGTTTATGATTGCCGTTTTTACGCTGAGGTCAAAGTTGTCGAGGTGTGTCCAAATTGGGCGGATTACGTTGTCGTGGGCAGAAATGTTGTTGTAATCGCCAAAAAAGACAGACGCGTTTGGCAGAAATGGTGTTTGGCTGATTTTGTGATTCTCGAAGGTTGCTCCGCCGTCTTTTGACACAGCGAGATAAACATCTGTTTGAGCGTCTGTATGGTTTCGTCTGTCGTAGAAAACGAAATATAAAAATCCATTTGTTTGGTCGATGTCCATCCACGTAAAAAATTGGTGTGTTGTTGTTTCGTCGTCATTTACTCGTATTGGTTGGCTCCAAGTGTCGCCTTTGTTATCAGATGTTGCAAGCCAGATGTCTGTGTTGTCTGTTCCGTTTCGTTGGTCTGACCAGTTAATGTAAATTCTACCTTTGTATGGACTATTACTTGTATCACAGGTGGTTATAGGCAATCCGTTTGCACGATATATTCCGGGAATTTCGTAGTTCCAACCTTCAGGAAAGTTGCTTACAAAAATATCTTCGTTTAGCCATGTTTCTCCTTGGTCTGTCGAGCGGTCGAAAAATATTCCATCTGCTCCAGCCCAAGCAACATATATTTCGCTATTTTCTCCGACTGCTGGCACTGCTCCTTCGACAGTATTGTCGTCATCAAGACAATCGCCTGCTGTTTTTGATATTCGTTTGGCGTTGCTCCATGTGTCTCCACCGTCTGTCGAGCGTGAAAACAGAATTATTGAGCTGTCCCCTGGTGTTGTGCTTCCGTAGTTGTCAAATTGTGTCCAAGTAACGTAAATATTATTGTTGAATCTATCTACAACAGCCCATTCTTTGTCTTGAACTTTTATTCCATTTAAACCGGTATAACTTCCATCATTCCAAGATATTCCGCCATCGGTAGACTTCTGAGAAACAATTCTATCTATCCAATTTCCGTCTGTTGGATTTGAGAGATGCAAAAAGTGATAGTTTTGTGCAGTATCTATAATTATGCAAGGGTCTCCCCAAACTCCAAGCGAAGATGTCATTGTAATTCGTGTCCATGTGTAGCCAGCGTCCGTTGAGCGATAGCAACTCGCTATATTTGCTCCTGCTAGGATTTCGTTTGTATTGTACGGGTTTATTTGTATTGTAGGTTCTTCTGGCATATTTGTATTGGATATAGTTATATTTTGATATTGAGCCGAACAGAATAGTGAGATAACTATCAGATATATTGTTATTAACAGACTTTTCATAATGTAATACTTTAAGTTAATGTTAGCAGTTGATTGTTTAATCTATTTTTCGGGTAAAATTTCCTATAAATATACTATATTTTTTATTGATTTTTATGCAGATGAGCATTTTAAAACCCACTAACAACGTAATGACATGTAATACAGTCATTTAACAAACATGATATTTGTTGTATTTTCTTTAAAATTTGAAAGTAGTTTGATATTAATCTTGCTTTTGGAGGGAACGCCATTAACAAATAGCCATCGTTTCCGGTGCAAAAGTAAAAAGAGCGGAATTGTTTTGTAATTATTAAAATAAATTCCTTACATTTGTAACCTTAATAAGGCTTCGTAGCTCAATTGAATAGAGCATTAGACTTCGGATCTGAGGGTTGGGGGTTTGAGTCCCTCCGGAGTCACTAAGGGTTGTTATTTGATAACAACCCTTTTTTATGTCTTGTATTTCAAAAACATAAAAAACTATACAATTCGTGCGTAGTTGTTTTGTGTGTCTATGTAGTTATTTGGCTGTTTAAGCTCTAAGACCTATTTTTTATGAAACGTTTAAGCTGTGAATTAACAACTTAG
>JAOZMU010000047.1 GCA_029934165.1 Bacteroidales bacterium | reverse complement strand
GTAAGCCATTAAAATTCCTAACTAAAACTAAATCAGGCGTAAGCAAAATTATTACCCATTAATTTTCCATTACTTAAACTAATAAACAGCAGCAAAGAGTGTCATAAGCAAAGATGAGTTTTATGATTCTAAAGATGTCGTACAAACACTTCATTTTCAATTAAATCTAAGCAGATAATGCTGTTGGAATGCAAGTACTTTCAGAAAATTTAACAAAGAAATATTTCAAATCACCTGTAGTTGAAATTGCATAAGTATGTAATTTTCTTACTTTTGTGATACTACAAAAGCCCCGCATACATGATGACTAATCTTACAAGAGCAGTAATGCTAATGGGATTAACATATTTCCTATGTAGCTGGTACTTCTTGAATGTCAGGCAGTTACCGATAAAGATAGATGCAAAAGCTCCAACAGGACGGTTGGTTGCTCGCGTTACAGACAAGCGAAATAATATTGTTATTGATGGTGAAGTGCAGATTATAGCGGTACATATTGTCAAATTAATTCCAATTTCAAAAGTTGACTTCCGAAATAATTTGGCTCTTAAACTGAGAATAGAAAAAGATGGCGTAATCGAGTGGAACTCACCTATTAACGATTTTATTAAGCCAAAGCAAAGAAAGAAGGACAAAACGGCACATATTGGTTTTGTTTATGATGATTTTCAGACTTTAGTTATCGCAGTCGATGATATTGAAAACCAAACATCATTCAAAATTGACATTCTTTTGGAAGTTGTCATGCAAAAGAAAAAAGAGTAATAAAACCCAACACTTTAATTAACAGCGAGTTAAGCTCGGTGGTTTTTTGACATAAATATCAGACATAAACCAATTCTTAATTTATACTATATGTTTAATTTTTCGCAACAAAGGGTAAAAATTTTCGGTGAATTTAATAGCGGAACTGTGTATTTGGAATGGCTTTTAACAACTAATTTGAAGGTTAAATTGCTGAATGAATTAACATTAGGTTGGAAAAGAAGAGTCGCTCCGTTACCTGACGAAATCCAAGGAGAGTTAAATGAAATTCCTATATTATTTATTGTGAAATCGCCATATTCTTGGGTACTTTCTATGCACCGTCGCCCGCATACGCACGAATACCTGCGTAAATTGAAGTTCAGTGAATTTATACGCTTTCCATTCGGCGATTATCGCACACCTCTGAAAATGTGGCAAAAGAAAGCAAATTCTTACTATGAATTTTGTCAAAAGCATGAAAATGGTATTTTGATTAATTACGAGAATTTATTAGAAGACCCGCGTATAATTCTTGATGATATTCGTAAAAAATTTGATATTCAGAAAACTTCTAAGTGGTTTCGCGACACCGGAAAAGTACTTGGTAGTAATCGAAAAACCAAAGATAAATCGTTCCATAAAAGCTATTATCTGAAAGGATATTGGCAAGATGACTTTAGCGAATCCAATATTGAGTTTGTCAGGACTGAACTTGACCCTGAATTAATGAAAAAATTAGACTTCCGAATTTTGTAACCTGCCTTTTTCACAACCTGATGACAAAAAAAAGAAACGCCCAAAAAAAGAACAAGAAAGTTCAAAAGCAGAAAGTTGATGTATCGTCGCTTTTTGACGTTAAATTAGCAGGTATTTTGGAAAAATATGGTGTGTATATAACTCTTGGTTTGGTGGTAATAGTTGCGTTATTCACCTTTTCGGACTATGTATTTTTCGACTATTTGTATCTGTTTAAAGACATTGGGAGTGATACAATAAATTCGTATTATCCAAATTATGTACACACAGCAGATTATATCAGAGATAGTGGTATCCCAAAATGGTCGTTTGGTGTCGGAATGGGGCAGAGTATTTTCCCTGGCGATATTCGGAATCCGTTTACTATATTTACGGTTATCTTTGGCTCTGAAAACGTAGCATACAATTTAGTATTTGTCGAAATTTTAAAGATTCTTGTCGGAAGTAGTATTTTCTATGCGTATCTACGTACTATGAAAATACCAGCATATCCGTCAATAATTGGGAGTTTGCTATATGCTTTTTCTGGGTATATGATACTTGGTACTGGTTGGTATTACCACTCGGCTTTGTTTGTATTTGCAGTGTTTTTATTGTTTGCATTCGAACAATTACTTATAAAAAAACGGTGGGTTTGGTTTCCGCTCGCCGTGTTTTTTCTGGTTGGTCCTTATTTATATATGTTAGGGGTATTTTTGTTTTTTTATGCAATGTTTCGCTTCTTCGATGAAAAAGGGTTCAATTTCAAAGGATTAGCTGCAATGTACCTCAAGATGGCTGGTTATGGATTGCTTGGTGTTGGTTTAAGTGCAGTTGCATCTATACCGCTTATAACCAATATGTTATTTAGTCCTCGGATAGCTGGTGAGGCTTCTCTATCCGATTCGCTTTCGGCACAGCCTGTGTTTGGTTTCAATAGCCCTATTCATTACGCGACGATGATTCTTCGCTTTTTCTCTAACGATATGCTCGGAACAGGAAAAATCGCAGAGATTATGTCCAACGGCGAAAGACATCTTTTACCCGATTTCATGGGGTGGAATAATTACCTTGAGGCTCCCATATTCTATTGTGGCTTAATTAGTTTACTCTTGTTTCCGCAGGTTTTTACACTTCTTTCGAGAAAGAGAAAAATACTGTTTGGCAGTTTTGCCTTTTTGTGGCTTATTCCACTTATTTTCCCATATTTTAGGTACGCATATTACTTATTTGCAGGCGATTACTATAAAGGGGCTTTCTCTATGATTATTCCTTTTACGATGATTTATTTTGCTGTTGTCTCACTGACAATTATACGAAAGGAATTTAGAATAAATATAATAGTATTAATTACCACCACGATTGTTCTTCTTGGCATTTTAGCTTATCCGTTTTCGCCAAATTCTCAAATGCCACAATCTCCAGATAACCCTATTAATATTCAACTACTTAACCCCATTAGATTGTATCTAATTGTTTATGCTGTCCTTTTGTGGTTGATGAGTAAAAACAAATATCAAATTTACGCAAAAATCGGTTTGTTGGTTGTATTGTGTATTGAGCTTGGGCATTTATCCCACATTACCACTTCCGAGCGTGAGGCTGTTTCGGTGAAAGAATTTGAATCAAAAGTTGGATACAACGATTACACCGTTGATGCTATAAATTACATTAAATCAGTAGATAGTAGCTTTTTTAGAGTCAATAAAGCCGATTATAAAAGTGGAACTGCAAAACATGGAAGTCTGAATGACGCAATGGTACAAAATTATTTTGGCACATCATCGTACTCTTCTTTCAACCAATTAAATTACATTCGTTTTTTGCAAGAACTTGGAGTTATACGCCTTGGTAATGAGACAGATACACGTTGGGCAATTGGTGTTAGTCAGCGACCGCTTTTGCAAGTATCGGCTCATGTAAAATACAATTTGGCACAAAATGATAATTCTGAATACTTAAATTTAGGCTATAAAAAAGTAGCTAAGTTTGGAAATGTCAATGTTTTGAAGAATGAATATTATTTGCCTTTTGGCTATACTTACTCAAACTACATTGAAAAAGATGCGTTTTCTAAGATGTCGGTTCTTCAAAAAGATATTACACTTCTTAGAGGCGTAGTAATTGAAAATGAAGATATTACACACAAAAATATTGCAACAAATCTAAATCCAGTTTTGATGGATACTCTTGGTGGTTTTAATACGCAAATTTTAGATTCGCTGCGCTCCAAGTTAATTGAAGACACTCTCAAAATTAAGAGTTTCACTCAAAACGAAATTCTTGGAGAAATAAATCTCACCTCAGCTAAACTGCTCTATCTTTCAATACCTTATGATGATAATTGGCATGCAGAAGTTAACGGAAAAGAAGTGCCAATAACACAAGTCAATATTGGTTTTGGAGGTATCTTGTTGAAGGAAGGAAATTACTCAATTAGGCTATTTTACGAGCCATCGTATTTACACGCAATAGTTGCAACGACAGCTATATCTTGTATAATATACATTTTACTAATCGCAATTAGCATACTGAGAAATAGGCAAAAAACGAGCTTACCAAGTAGCATAGTAAAATGAATTTAATAAAGTAAGCCATTAAAATTCCTAACTAAAACTAAATCAGGCGTAAGCAAAATTATTAATTATTAATTATTAATTTTCCATTACATAAAAGATTAGTCAGACGAATTGACCATAAAAAAACCGATACAATAAATATTGTATCGGTTTTTTATTATTAGTTTTTCTAACTGCTCATTTTCAATAAATTATATTAGCATTTCATACGTTTAAAATAATTTGGTGCGTGAAAATATGCTAAACTTTTCTTGTTGCTATTCACTTGAATATGAGTTAGATACAATTCATTAGAATAAAAATACTTTGTATTTATTTCTTAGTTAGCTTAAACTCAACACGTCTGTTTCTAGCTCGCCCAACGTCGGTCTCATTAGTTTCGATTGGTTTTACTTCGCCAAAGCCAACGTATGTCATACGCTCTTTTTCAACACCTTGCGAGATTAAATACTCCACAACAGCCTTTGCCCGTCCCTCAGATAATTTCTGATTATAAGCGTCAGAACCTTTTGCGTCTGTGTGTCCAGAAATTTCAACTTGTTTAATTTCAAGTTCTTGCATAAAATTAATTAATTTATCAAGCTCAATATAAGATTTTGGCAAAAGCTCTGTTTTATCAAAGTCGAAGAAAATATTTTCAAGCACAATTGCCTCACCCTCACCAATTTGGCGTAATCTGTCCATAAATTCATCTGGCAACTCTGGTGTTACAAAAATCACGCTATCACGCGAAATACAATTGTATTGGTCTGTTACTTTATATGAATAAATTCCTTCGCTTAAATTGCTGATTGACAGAGCCGAACTGCCTGTCGACCATTCAATTTTGTAAGGCGGCGTACCACCCTTAATCTCTATTTCGACAGTTCCATCGTTTGTTTTTGCTTCATCAAAGGTTTTTGTTGCAAGATTCACTCCACCTGTAAAAGAAGATTTTGTAATCGAACTGTTCAAATCCTGAGGAACACACTCGCATTCGAGGCAGTTTACTAATGGTATTACCGAAACATCATCTATGTAATAATACGCATAAGATTTATTGAATTTATTTGCTACATTAGGGTCAACAACCAAGGTGTCAGTGTTTTTTATCGAGTAAAAATTACCAATGGCAAGAAAATTTTCTGTTCCGTTTGCGACATAAATTCCGCAAATCGTATTCCATGTTTCTTTGTTTTCAAGCAAGTTATTACGCTCATTTTCAACGTGTGGCGTTCGGCTGATGTAGCTTTTATTCATTTCAATTGTCTTTTCCTCGGTCAAATCGTGAGGCGAAAAAACCAATCCAAGTCTATCCACTGCGTATTTTGAATAAGTAGCCAATTTATACGAAAATGTTACGCAGTATTTTTGCCCTTTTTCTAGTGATAGTTTTAATTGCCCTTGAATATACTCTCGGTAGTTAATCTTTCCTTTGTCAATACTACCAACGGCAAGTAAGCCCATATACCCACGCCCTGTTTTTGGTTCTGAGACTCCAGCAAAATTCTTTGGCACTCCAGCTACTCCATGACTACAAGTATTAAAATAGTCGGGCGTTGCCATGGTCGGATATTTCCAAAAGGGAATAAGTTCGTGCGAACGGTCTTGCGGTGTATAATGCTGAGGGCAAACCTCAAATTGCTCGAAACTGGGATTTAGAACGAGATTTTCTGTTTGTCCATTGCTCAACTGCAAGCAAATCAGCAATGTTAAGATAGTTAATGGTACAATTTTATTCATAATTAGTGTTTTTAGTTAAGTCAATATAAGTGTTGAATATTCTTAAATTATCTATTTTCAAATTATTAGCAACCCAAAGAATGTCGCCAATTTTTTACGCCTACTTATTTGTTAGGTTCTTATTCGTTTCGGTTACATTTATCGAACTAAATATAAGAAAAAATTGCGGAAACAGAAAGTACTAAAGAAAATCTTATTATAACGGATTTTGTTGAAAAATGTAAATCCGTGAAAATCAGTCTAATTCGTGTTCTAATTTTTGCGACGATAGGAACACGGATTTAACTGATTAACACGGATTTTTCTAATTTTGAATAAATTATTTGCGACATAATAAACTGAAATTCAACAAGCTGAAAAATTTCAACAAAATCCGTTATAATTTTATGAATAAACAATAAAGTTTTGTTTAATTTATTAATATTTAGTATCTTAGGAAAGTTTACTTTGAGGCATAAAATTAAATTAAATTAAAGGAAATTGTTATGAGTTGGTTTTGGAAAATAGTTTTAGGTTTATTTATTTTTCTTTTTTCAATCGTGGATTTAATTGGTCAAAATCCTGATTTTAAGTTTTATAAAAAAATAACAAAGGTAAAGAAAAATTCATTATATGCACTGAAATCCGAAAATGGCGAACTAATTGCACCGTTTTTCTACACAGATATTTTGCGTGTAAAACACACAAAATACGCATTGCTCTTCAGGGATAGTTATTTTACTATTTTCGATATTGACAAAAAAGTTTCAGTATCGCAAACTATAGAAATAGCTGATTTTGATAATCTTAACGAAGTTAATGGCGAAGTTTGCATAAATCCAGATTACGCAATAATTGGAAAAATGAATGAAAAAATGGGTGCAATCGGCATTGATGGAGCAGTGAAAATCCGTTTTGAACACGATGAATTATCGTTAGTCGATTCTTCTTTTTACGCAGCCAAAAAAAACGGAAATTATGCAATAATAAGAGCCGACTTTTCACGAATTTCGACATTTGATATACCTTTAATTCTTGGCGCATGGAATAATTACGTAGTTTGTTGGAAATACGCACGTTGGATTTTCGTAGGTTTCGATGCTACCGAAAACAAAACAATAGATACCGATGTAATCACTTGGAAATCATTTAGTAAAGACGGAAAATTTGGTGTCATTAGTAGCGATGGGCAAGAGATTATTCCGTTTGAATATGACTCTGTAATTGTTTGCGACAACTCTTTTCATATCATTGCCAAAAAAAATAATAAAGTCGGACTTATTGACGCTGAAAAAAAAGTAATTTTGGATTTTCGTTTTGATAAAATTACAGAAGATGGCACAGGTAAATTTTTATTGCAAGACGGCATAAAACACGGCTTTTATATACTCGGAAAGGAAATTATTTGGAATTAATAATCAATGTCATATATGGAAATTGAATTACCAATCAATCTTTGTTTAATAATTTGGTATAATTAATCACCAAAATAATATAATTATTGTCGTTATAATTGTTATAACTTTCAATGTCAATGAAACTTATGGATAATAAGTTATCTGGTAAAATATTTCATTTTCACAAAAAAATTACTTAATTTCACATAAAATTTAAACATAACAATTTTACGCAGCACTTTTTAAATCACTCACAATGAAATATTTTATATTTTTGGTTTGCCTTTTCATTACAATTAGCGTATCTGCTCAATACGATTCAAATTGGACTGTTAACAACGGGGAAAAAGGCGATGACATTGCCTATTCGGTAGTCGAAACCCGCGATGGTGGATATGCTTTTGCTGGCAAATTTAGCAGCAACAACGCTGTTGCAAATATTATTGTTGGCAAATATTTCTTGAACGGCAAACTGGCTTGGGACTATGTATTTGAGTGCAAAAACAACGAAATTGCAAACGACATTACAGAAACTCAAGATGGAAGTTTGGTTGTTGTTGGGAAAACTGAAGCAGGCGAAAACGGTGGTATCGACATGTTTTTGATGAAATTAGAAGCCAATGGCGATTTGCTTTGGGAAAAAACTTTTGGCACCGATAATAGAGATGTTGGTCGTGCTGTCGTTGAAGCCAGCGATGGAAGCCTATATATTGCAGGACAAAAATTTGAAAATAAACATAGTTATCAAGGATATGTTGTTAAACTAACAAAAGATGGCGACATTATTTGGGAGCGTAACATTGGAGGTAAAAATCATGAGGATTTCAGTGGCATTTGCGAAAACTCGCGTGGCGATATAATGTTAGTTGGGCGCACAGAATCAATTACTAATGGCGGTGTAGATATGTTAGTAGCCAAAGTTTCTGCGCGTGGTACTGTTTTGTGGCAAGAAAATTATGGCGGACGAGACAACGATTTAGGATACGCAATAACAGAGTCTGCTTACGGCGAATTTACTATTGCAGGAGCAACACGTTCCAAAGGTGTTGATAATCAAGAGATATGGCTTCTTTGCATAGATTCTTATGGCGATAAAATTTGGGAGAAAACCTACGGTGGTGCTGGCACAGATTACGCGCGCGATATAACAACAAAACAAAACGGAAATATTATCGTTGTTGGCTACATCGAAAGCATAAACTCAGACAATGATATATATGTTCTTGAAGTTGATGCCGCAGGAAACTTTGTTTGGGACGATGTAATCGGTGGCTCATCAAGCAGCGAAGCGGCATACAGCGTTATAGAAACAATGAATAACAGCCTAATAATTGCTGGCTATCAGCGTGCCATGAACTCGCAAGATAAACAATATTTATTGATGAAACTGAATCCAGAAAATGGTATTTTCGATAGAGTATGGGCGAACAGGGATATTCCAGAATCAAAATTAATACATAAAAACCATTATGCAGTCATAATTGGTGTTGAAGATTATGAAAATATTCCAGATGCCGAATACGCGTCATCAGACGTAGAATACTTTGAAAAATACGCAAACGGACCGTTAGGAATTCCTAAAGAAAACATTCTTATCTTGAAAAATCAAGATGCAACAGCAAAAAACATCAAAGACGCATTACGAAAAAATGGTTGGCTAGACCAGCACACTAAAAGCTATGATACCGAGGCGATTGTATTTTTTTCTGGACACGGTATTTACGAAACAAGCACAAAAACACATCACCTTACAGCCCACGATTTCGATGGTGTTAATGGATTTATAAACACCTATTCTGTCGAGAATTTGAGGGACGATTTGAGCGCACTAGAAATTCGTTCTGCCACAGTTTTTCTTGACGCTTGTTTCTCTGGTTTAGACCGTGGAAACGAACAATTGATGGCTGGGCGAGGTATCGTAAATAGTCCGGCATTTGAGCCAATCAAGGATAAAAATATTACGATTTTCTCTTCTTCGGAAGGAATGCAATACAGCCGCATTTACCCCGAAAAAAATCACGGACTGTTTACATATTATTTACTTATGGGACTTGGTGGCGATGCTAAAGGAAACGATAACACTCTAACAGTAAGCGAATTAAGTCTGTACATAAAAAAGAAAGTATCCAAAAAATCAAATAATCAACAAATGCCAACAACTGTTACTTCTAACGATGAAAAAATCATCGTAACGTATTAATAATTACGAATTAAAATTTATGAATTGGCTTACACCTGATAATATTTATGTTACAAAATTTATTGTACTATGTTATTTTTTCATTTTACTTAATTTTACTTAATTGACTATCCAAAAATAAAAAAAGCGACACTATTTTGTGTCGCTTTTTTACGTCAAAATAATTGCGATTTGACAATTACTGTCGGTGTGGCTTGAAGTGGTGAAAAATTTGGTCTATGTTCTAAGATTTTATATTTTTGCGAAAAGCAATCAATATTTTTTGTGCAAAAAGTAGTTGCCTAAAAATAAGCAACATACAATTTCTAATAAAAACAGCACTATGTGCTTAACAATAGGTTTTATTTGCCTAAGACTTTCATAATGAGAGCCTTTTCAATTACAAATCGCAAGACAAACCATTTAGTCTTGCACAAAACTAAACTCATGAAACAGACAGTTTTTACCCGTTTTCACGAGCAATTGGGTGCCAGAATGGTTCCGTTTGCAGGATATAATATGCCAGTAGAATATACTGGAATTAACGAAGAGCATATCAAAGTACGCACTGGTGTAGGTGTTTTCGACGTATCGCACATGGGCGAAGTTTGGGTAAAAGGACCTAAGGCTTTTGAGTTTGTGCAGCGCGTAACATCAAATGATGTAGCAAAACTTAGCCCCGGAAAAATCCAATACTCTTGTTTTCCAAACAACGATGGCGGAATTGTGGACGATTTGCTAGTGTATTATTACGAAGACGAAAAATATATGCTCGTAATAAATGCCGCAAACATCGACAAAGACTGGGCTTGGCTTGTTGAGCAAAACAAAGAGATTGGCGCAGAAATTGAAAACGCCTCTGATAACATTGCCCAACTTGCAATTCAAGGACCAAAAGCAATCGAGGCTTTGCAAACGCTGACAGACATAAATCTTTCGGATATTACTTATTATACTTTTGTTACCGGCAAATTTGCTGGCATCGACAACGTAATCATCTCAGCAACAGGATATACCGGAGCAGGTGGTTTCGAGTTGTACATGTATAACGATGAAGCTGCTAAGGTTTGGGAAGCAATTTTTGAGGTTGGGAAAGCCCTTGATATTAAAGCTATTGGACTTGCTGCTCGCGACACACTTCGCCTCGAAATGGGTTTTTGTTTATACGGAAACGACATCGACGACAAAACTTCGCCTATCGAAGCTGGGCTGGGTTGGATAACGAAATTTGTAGAAGGAAACGATTTTATCAACCGCAAGCACCACGAAACAATAAAAGAAAATAAACCTAAAAAACGTCTCAAAGGTTTTGAAATGATAGACCGTGGAATTCCACGCAAAGATTATGAAATCATTGATGCTGAGGATAATACAATCGGAAAAGTTACTTCTGGTACAATGTCGCCAATGTTGAAAAAAGGAATTGGTATGGGTTATATCGCTGCTGGAAACACAAAAGAAGGGACTGAAATTTTTATAAAAGTACGCAACAAAAAACTCAGAGCAAAGATTATTAAATTACCTTTTTACAAAGGACACAATTAACCTAAATTTCTGATAATAAGCCAACAACCCTGTTTGCCTGAATGGCTTGCAGGGTTGTTTCATTATCCACCAAAAAAAATCAAAAAACGCGACTTATGAAACGCAATATACTTTTAAATCCAGGTCCAGGGACAACCTCAGACTCAGTGAAAATGGCACAAGTTGTACCAGATATTTGTCCACGCGAAAAAGAATTTGCAGACTTGTTGGCGGGCGTTCGCAACGATTTGGTTCGTGTTGTAAAAGCCGATACCGAAAAATACGTAGCCGTGGCGTTTGCAGCAAGCGGAACAGGCGGCGTTGAAGCAGCGATAACATCGGCAGTTCCGCGCGATAAAAAACTTCTCGTTGTAGAAAACGGTGCTTATGGAACACGAATTATGAAAATGGCAGCCCGATTCGGAATTGAAACCAATGTTTATTCGCTTGCTTATGGCGATTATCCCGATGTGGACGAAATAGAAAGACGAATTATTGCCAATCCAGAAATTAGCCACGTAGCTATAATTCACCACGAAACAACAACAGGAATGCTAAATCCGGTGCGTGAAACGATAGAAGTAGCTCATCGACACGGAGTTGAAGTAATCGTTGACTCTATGAGTGGATACGCAGCTATACCTATTGATGCCAACGAGTGGGAAATAGATTATCTCGTTTCGACATCTAACAAGTGTATCCAAGGAATGGCAGGGCTTACTTTCGTTATAATGCGTCGCGATTTATTGCCAAAAATAAAGGATAATGCTCGCTCTTTCTATTTTGATGTTTACGCACAAAGCGAGGGGTTTAATCGTAGCGGGCAAATGCAATATACACCACCTGTACAGATTATATATGCTCTACGTCAAGCTCTTGATGAGTTTTTTGAAGAAGGAATCGAAAATCGAAACAAACGATACACCGAAAACTGGCAAACTCTTTATGATGGATTGAAAGAAATCGGATTCAGGTTTTTACTTCCGTACAAGTACGAGTCAAAAATACTTATGGCAATTCGCGAACCAAAAGACGAAAACTTTTCTTTTCAAACAATGCACGATTATTTATACGACCGTGGATTTACTATTTACCCCGGAAAAGGCGCAAAAGAAGCAACATTCCGACTGGCGGTTATCGGGCAATTGCATAAACAGGATATGAAAGACTTTTTAATAGCCCTCAAAAATTACGTGCAAGAGAACCACATTACAAAATTTTAACCACAAAAAAAGGCTACCTTATCAGTAGCCTTTTTTATGCGTTATGTTCTACGTACTCTTACAAAAGTTCTTACGCTTTTTATTAACCTAAGTTGTTAATTCACAG
>JAOZMU010000508.1 GCA_029934165.1 Bacteroidales bacterium | reverse complement strand
TAAAACTCCTAACTAAAACTAAATCAGGCGTAAGTAAAATTATTAATTATTAATTATTAATTTTCCATTACTTAGTAGTAAAAAAACCCCATTTAAAATGTATAAAAAAATTATTCGTCCATTGCTGTTTAAATTTAGTCCAGAATCTATTCACCATTTCATATTTTTTGCTTTAGATACGTTTGGAGATATTCCCGGAATTTCGCGTCTGGCAAAAAAGACTTATGCCGTTAAGCATCAGAAACTTGAACGCGAAGTTTTTGGAATCAAATTTCCAAATCCCGTGGGTTTGGCAGCAGGGTTAGATAAAAATGCAGATGCTTTTGATATGCTCGGAAATTTAGGTTTTGGGTTTGTAGAAATAGGAACAGTAACACCTCAACCACAGGCAGGGAACCCAAAACCAAGAGTTTTTCGCCTAAAAAAAAACAAGGCATTAATTAACCGTATGGGGTTCAATAATGAGGGAGTTGAACAAATTGCGCGTCGATTGAAAAAGCGAAAAACAAATGTTATTATTGGCGGAAATATCGGAAAAAACAAACTAACACTTAATAGCAAGGCTGTTGAAGACTACGAAATTTGCTTCGAGACGCTGTTCAAAGTTGTGGATTATTTCGTAGTAAATGTCAGTTCGCCAAACACGCCAAATCTACGCGAACTACAAGATAAAGAGCCACTTACACAGTTATTAAATCGGTTGCAAGAACTCAATCTTGCAAAAAAAAACCCAAAGCCTATTTTATTAAAAGTTGCTCCAGACCTAACAAACGAGCAAATTGATGATATTATTGAAATTGTGCAAACCACAAAAATTGCTGGTATTGTCGCAACAAACACAACAATTGCTCGCAAAAACCTTGAATATACGCACAACGAAATAAAACAATTTGGTGCAGGTGGACTTAGTGGCTCGCCTCTAACTCAGCGTTCTACGGAAATTATTCGTTACATTGTTGAAAAGTCTGACGATAAAATTCCAGTCATCGGAGTTGGTGGAATTATGACTCCCGAAGATGCACTCGAAAAATTAGAAGCAGGTGCAAAATTAGTGCAACTTTATACTGGGTTTATCTACGAAGGTCCCGATTTAGTACGAAAAATTAACGACACGCTCATAGAGCAAAACCAAAAATAGTGATATTTTGTTTTACGATAAACACAACCTAACAGACTGGTTACCAACGACTGTCAAAGAAGCCAAACAAATTGGTTGGACTACTCCAGATGTAGTTTTATTTACTGGTGATGCGTATATTGACCACCCTTCATTTGGTGCTGCAATAATCGGCAGAATCCTCCAAAAACTTGGGCTAAAAGTTGCGATAGTTCCACAACCAAATTGGCAAGACGATTGGCGAGATTTCAAGAAATTTGGAATGCCAAATCTTTTTTTCGCCGTTACTTCTGGTAGCATGGATTCGATGGTAAACCACTACACTGCAAGCAAACGCCGTCGTTCTGACGATGCCTACACGCCTGGTTCAGAGGCAGGTAAACGCCCTGACTATGCAACAACGGTTTATTCAAAAATACTGAAAGCACTTTTTCCGGAGACACCCGTAATAATTGGCGGTATTGAGGCTTCGTTACGTCGTTTTACGCATTATGATTACTGGGATAATAAATTGTTTCCTAGTATTTTACACAGTTCTGGTGCGGATTTACTTGCTTATGGAATGGGCGAAAAAACCATCAAAACTATCGTCGAACAGCTACGCGATAATGTACCTTTTTGCGAGTTGAAAAACATTCCTCAAACTGCGTACCTTGTTGATAATAAGCATCAAATCCCTACAAATAAATGGGGACTGGTTGAGCTTGCTTCGCATGAAAACTGCAAAAAAAGCAAACCAGAATTTGCAAACAATTTTAAAACAATAGAGCAAGAAACAATTCAATACGATAGAAACCGCTTAATTCAAATGTCTGAAAATCAGATTGTTGTAGTTAATCCTGCGTTTACACCAATTACAACAAAAGAATTAGATGCAATTTACGATTTGCCATTTACAAGATTACCGCACCCAAAATATATTAAGAAAAAACCAATTCCAGCATACGAAATGGTACGACACTCGGTAACAATACACCGTGGGTGTTTTGGCGCATGTGCATTTTGTACAATCGCTGCTCATCAAGGAAAACGCATAATTAGTCGTTCGGAAAATTCGATTTTAGCAGAGGTAAAGACAGTAACACAAATGCCTGATTTCAAAGGTTATATCTCTGATTTAGGTGGACCGTCAGCAAATATGTATAAAATGCAGGGCAAAAATCTGACACTATGCGAAAAATGCGATAGACCATCGTGTATTTTTCCGAAGTTATGTAAAAATCTATCTGTTAACCACCAATCACTCATTGATTTATACAAAAAAGCAACCAAAGTAGCGCAGGTTAAAAAAATATCTATTGGCAGTGGCGTTCGCTACGACTTACTATTTGATAACAAAAACAAGCTCACAACAGATGGACGCAAATACACGGAACAACTTGTGCGTCACCATGTTTCGGGCAGATTGAAAGTTGCTCCAGAACATTCGTCTGTTGCGGTGCTTTCTGCGATGCGTAAAACTTCTTTTGCGTTGTTTTACGAGTTTAAAAAAGTTTTCGAGGATTTGAATAACAGTCTGAAATTGAATCAACAGTTGATTCCATACTTTATTTCCAGCCATCCGGGTTGCTCAACATCTGATATGGCGGAACTTGCGATAGAAACAAAACGAATGAATTTCCGATTGGAGCAAATTCAGGACTTTACGCCAACGCCAGCTACATTATCGACGACAATGTTTTACGCAGGTATTAATCCATATAGTGGTAAAAAAGTAAAAACTCCGACATCAAAAGAAGCAAAAGAAAAACAACGTATGTTCTTTTTTTGGTACGACCCAAAATATCGCCACGCAATAAGTCGCGAGTTACAAAGCATCGGAAAATCGAATTTATTGGAACAGTTACTGAATAAAAAAGTACGTAAAAAGAAGTAATTTGAATAGTTTTATATCACTGTAATGTCTAAGACCTATTTTTTATGAAACGTCTAAGCTGTGAATTAACAACTTATGTTAATAAAAAGCGTAAGAACTTTTGTAAGTAATGGAAAATTATTAATTATTAATTTTCCATTACTAAGAGTACTTATGTAATTAGACTTTGGACAAAAAAGTAATTTGATTTGAAACACAATATTTTGTATATTATGTGTGAAAATCTTAAAGCTATCATATTTTCTATACTCAATCAAATCAACGAACTTGTTGCTAAGTAAAATGAATTTAATAAAGTAAGCCATTAAAATTCCTAACTAAAACT
>JAOZMU010000507.1 GCA_029934165.1 Bacteroidales bacterium | reverse complement strand
TTAATTTATATAGACTTGAAAGTGGCTTCGGTTTATACCAAAGTCAACCATTATTAGCCTATACTACCCACACAATCTTATAAAGAACCAACAATAATTTCTTAATTTATTTTTGCACTATTTTTAATTTAAAAACTTATTAATATTATGAGAAAGATTTCTACGAAAATGAAATTAGGCAGAGCAGGAACTCTGAGAATGACATTGCTTTCAGTAGTAATGTTTATGCTTGTTGCAACAAGTTTTGCACAAACCACATGGGACGGCATCGATTGGACTTTGGGTACTCCGAATACAGGTGTTGATGCTATAATAGCCGACTATTCAGAACCTATTGGAAATTTTACATGCAGAGATTTAATAGTAAATGCAGATGTAACCCTTGAGATTGATGCCGGTAATTGGGTTAGTGTTGAACGTAATATGCTCAACAACGGTACTATAATTTTAAAATCACCCACCGATCTCGGGGCAAGCGGTTCGCTTATAACCATGGGAGCAATAACCAACAACGGAACCATGAAAGCAGAAAGAAAAATAAATGAAGACCAATGGCATCAAATGTGTTCTCCGCTTGATGCTCATGTTCCTGTATATGATGTTTTTTACATGGATCATGTTCTCACCTATATAGAGGGTTACTCCGGTTCAATAGCTGATGATGCTTGGTATTGGCTTGAAACAGGAGAAACCATAGCCCCCGGTGTTGGCTATCTCGTAGCCTCATTAAGTTCATACCCTGAAAACGCTGGTTTCATGATTGAATTTGAAGGAACATTCAGAACAGGAAATGTAACTGTGAGTCCGGAACATACATATCAAGGTTACAATCTTATAGCAAATCCATACCCTTCAAGTATCGACTGGAACGCAGGGTCGGGCTGGACAAAAACAAACCTTAACCCATCATTTTATATATGGAACTCGCCATTATATGCTGAATGGGACGGTGCGGCAGGAATCAACGGCGGTGTGCAATATATTCCTCCTATGCAAGCTTTTTTCGTACAAGCAAATGCCGGCGGAGCTTCTGTCGGAATGACCAATGATGTACGTGTTCACAATGGTGTACAATTCAAAAGTGGCAAGGATGAACCAGTGGAAATGTTGCGTTTGCAAACCTCCGGCAACGACTTAAATGATGAGATAGTTCTTTATAAAGCCAATGACAATGCCCAAGGCGAGAAATTATTGTCATGGGTTGAGGAGGTACCTCAGTTGTACTCAATGGAAGAGGGCAAGAAGCTTGGTATAAATAAGTTACAAGATGTGGAATCAGAATTTTCAGTACCTCTCGGTTTTACATGCGGTTTATCCGGAACATACACTATTTCTGCTACCGAGTTAACTTTCGATGATCAAATCAAAATTGTTTTGGAAGATAAGAATACCGGTGTTTATACTTTGTTGGAATCAGGTACAAGCTATACATTCAACTACAACAGCGATGATGACGACTACGAATTATTATTGCATTTCAATTCCGACATTAGTGAATTAGAAAACAAAATAGATGTTTACAGTTCAGGAAAAGACATTTATGTTAATCTGACCAATCTCGAAAACGGAACTGTTGAAGTATTCAACACACTTGGTCAAAAACTTTTTGACAACGAATTAGAATCTGTTATAAATACAAACTTAGATACCGGAATTTACATTTTGAGGGTAAAAACGGATACACAAGAAGTAACTAAACGGATATTTATAAAATAGGAATTTTAATATTCAATTTCAGTTGCCACGCAGCTTTAGCCCATGGATTTGAAAGACAACACTATTTGGGACTTTAGTCCTTTTCGGCTACAGTTTCAGAATACAATTAAAAAATAAATATTAACTATAAAAATTTCATAATGAAGAAAATAATAATTGTTGTTGTGATAATAGCATTACTAATGTTATTGCCCGATATGATAGATACAATAATGGCACAACCAAATAATCCTCCGGGCGATTTCAGCGGAGGCGGACCAATCGCCGACCCTGCCGGCGTACCAATAGACGGCGGAATCTCGGCACTAATTGCCGGTGGCGCAGCAATGCTCGGACGCAAGTATTATAAAAACAAGAAAGCGAAAGAAGCAAAAGCTGAGTAAACACCCACACATTTTAAATAAAAAGCCCGCAAATTAATTTTTGCGGGCTTTTTATATACAACAATCATGTATTTTTAATTGAAATTCAGAACTCCTGACTTATCGTAATCTAAATTGTCGCATTTTGTAGGTGCAACTCGGCCTCACGGGATATGCGTTAAGAAATTTTGATTAAATTTCGTTAAGAAAGAAAATCTGTTTGAGCGTAGCGAGTTATTTTCTTTTAGAAATTTCATTAAAATTTTAGCATATGCCGTGGAAGGAAGCTATTACCACATCTACCGACAAGAGAATTTCTCATGGATATTTGATGATATTTTCAATAAAGTGAGAAATTTTTATGCAATTACTTTCGACACAAAAAAATATTTCCAAAACTTTTTGTGCTGATTTCAACCGAATCTAAATTTATTTCTGACTTTTTGTCGGCTGGGTCGCGACCTATATATTTGCGTATCTGCCTTGACTGCTTTTTGTCTTTATCCCAGATACTTGTAGCTTCATCTAAAACATTTTTTAATTCTCCATTCAAAAGTGTATGGTATTTCTCGTATTCTTTATTGTCTTTTGAGAGTGTTTTCAATTTTGTTGTTTTCCTTTTTATTATTGAATTTATGAGACTTTTAACATTGCGTTCAATACGTACATCATTGAATTTCAGCAGTAAAACACACAAAAATGATTTTTAGTTCTTCAGTCATTTGTTTAATTTTTAATGGTTTATATTACATTAAAACGTAAACATTTAATAACTACGTGTTTTATTTGTCAATAAAAGTTTTCCCGACTTTTCAGATCAATATTGAACAAGTTGTAGATTTTTTTCGCAGATTCAAGGAGTATTATAGTAGTAACTACAAAAATACTATATGTTTTAAATCAGATGATTGTGAAGCCGATTTGCATATAGAATTTGCCTTAGAAGGTTCGCATTTGCTAAGAGGAAATTTAGAATGGATTGACACATTGTATAATATAGGAGTTCGAACAATGGGTATTGCACATTGGTTTCACAACGAATTTTTAATTGCACAAGCAAACGACACAAATTCGTATCCTAATGTTGCTCCAAGCCGTTTAAAACCCGAAAGTGTTTTATCTGACAAAGGTAAATTGCTTGTTGAAAAAATGATAGATATTGAACAAAATGAAGAATACTCTAAATTTGTATTTAGTGCCTCTAAGAAAACCACTTTTTGTACTTATTACCAGTACTTTACGTG
>JAOZMU010000506.1 GCA_029934165.1 Bacteroidales bacterium | reverse complement strand
TGAACCAAACAGAAAATTTATTAACCAACAACGTTCTACCATAGAACCATTAATTTTACTAAGCAAATTCGCAATTCTCTAATTTAACTAATTTTAACAAAGCCAAAATATTTTCTGGAGTATAATTTGCAATCTAAGTTATTAAATTATCATTATTGTCGGTGTGGCTTGAATAAATAGAAGTAAGCACTCATACAAAAGTTTTTACTTATTTGCATGTCTGTAATTTGCGGATAGTTCGAGTTTTACAGAATTGCGTAAGCAACACTAATTAGATCTTAGACTTACTTACGATTTATGTTGTAAAAACACAATATAATAAGACACAAATTATACTAACATAAAAAACAATAAACCATGAAAAATGCGACAGCACTATTTTTTCTTTTGTTCCTTATTCTTTCAACAAGTGCAATTGGGCAAAACGCACATAAGCTCCGAGCTGTGTTTGTGTACAATTTCTCAAGATATATTGCTTGGCCAAACGGTTACAAAGCTGGTGATTTTGTGATTGTTACTCTCGGGAAATCTGATATAGATAGAGAGTTAAAAAATATTGCTGCGCGTAAAAAAGCTGGTAGCCAAAAGATAGTCATCAAAACAGCTGGCTCTGTTAGCGAACTATCCTCTTATATCGCAACCCAAAAATGTCATATTCTTTATGTTTCTAGTGCGTTAAGTAAAAAGATGACATCTATAAACAAGGCTGTTGCAGGAAAAAGTATTCTAATTATTACAAATAACGATGGGCTTGCAAAAGGCAAAAATGGCTCTGCAATAAATTTTGTATTGCGTAATAACAAACAAAAATTTGAACTCAACGAGGGTAATGCAAAAAAGCGAGGGTTGAAAATCGATAAAAAACTTAAAAAATTATCTATTGAGGTTAACTAATTTTTATTATCTTTACGTTTGTAAATTGGCACAAAACAGCCTTAGGCTGTCGTAAAATAGATAAAGATGATGAAATTGACCATAGCCCGTCGGCTAAGCTTAGGCTTCGGTGTACTGACATTTGCAGTTCTTGCGAGCAGCATAATGATGTACCTGACACTCAACACAAACAGAGAAATATCCGACAAAATAACGGAGGTTTATTCGCCTTCCCTCACCGAGTTGAATAATCTTTTTGTGGAAATCAGCAACTCTAAAATGTTGATAAAAAACTGGGTATTCATAGAGACAAAATCTGACACTCCAGACAAAAAGAAACTCAAGAAACTTCACGCGAGTAAATTTCCGCAGATAAAAAAGTCGTTAGCCTCCTTATCTCAAAAATGGTCTGACGAAGACAGAAAAATTTACAACGAAGTCATTATTGCAGTTGAGGATACGCTTTTCGGTAAACACAAAATGATAATGGGAGAGTTGAATAATTTTGACAATTATCAAGACCCGATGATTCTCATGGTGTCTGAGACAATGGCAGAAGAAGGCGGCGAGGTCATCAATGCCACCGACAATATCCTCAAAAGGCTTGAAAGTCTGCTCAATAGCCTAAACAAAACGGCAAGCAAAGGAAGCGAAGAAATGATTGAATCCTTCGATAGTTTTCAGTTTTTCATTATCCTTGTTGGTTTTGTCCTTTTCATTGGAGCATTGATTATCGCACTACTAACCGTTCGCAGTATCGTAAAACCAATAAATTTTCTTAGAGGCGTTCTTTTTTCTATGAGTAAAGGAATCCTGCCCGAAAAAAGTATGAAAGTAAATAACGATGAAATTGGCGAAATGACCAACGCATTAAACGCTTTCATTGACGGACAAAAAGAAACCTCGGAGTTTTCTGTCGAGATTGGCAAAGGAAATTTCGATACCGAATATACGCCACTCAGTGAGCATGATAGCCTCGGAAACTCGCTTTTGGATATGCGCGAAAACCTAAAAAACGCATCTAGCACCGAAAAAGAACGAAAACAAGAAGACGAACAACGAAATTGGGTTACACGTGGACTTGCGCAATTTGCAGATATTTTGCGGATGAACAATGATGACATGACCAAATTATCCTACAATATTGTCAGCAGCTTAGTGAAATATCTCGGAGCAAATCAAGGCGGAATGTTTATCGTCAACGACGACATAAAAAACAATGTAATCCTTGAGCTAACATCTGCATACGCTTTCGAGCGAAGAAAATCTCTGCAAAAAACCATCAGAAAAGGCGAAGGAATAATCGGCACAGTGCTTCTCGAAAAGCACACCGTCTATATGACAGATATTCCGGATACATATATTAATATAACATCAGGACTTGGAATGGCAAACCCGCGCAGCTTGCTGATAGTGCCACTAAAACTAAATGAGGTAGTTTATGGAGTTATCGAAGTGGCATCTTTCAAACAATTTGAGCCATATCAAATAGAATTTATAGAAAAAGTCGGCGAAAGCATAGCATCAACAATTTCTGCTGTCAAGATTAACAACCGAACAGCAAAACTCTTGCGCGAATCCAAAGAACAAGGCGAACAACTCATTCAACAAGAAGAAGAGATGCGTCAAAACCTCGAAGAACTACAATCAATACAAGAAGAATCTGCACGAAAAATTACCGACCTCGAAAGCCAAGTAAATGAAATAAACAATACGATAGCCATTTTCGAGTTAGATTTGAATGGAACGGTACTAAACGTAAACGAACAATTCACGCGGTTGTTGAATTTATCCTACGACAATTTTGTCGGAAAACCACACCAACTTATTATCTCGACAATGCATTTCAATGCAAACCAATATCAGGAAATGATTGACGAGCTTTCTCACGGATTCCGTCGTACAACAGAAAATGTATATGAAACACCAAAAGGCGAAATTCAACTCCACGAAACATACACGCCAATAAAAGACAATCACGGGCAATACTTCAAAATCATGGTCGCAGTGTTCGACATAACAAAATATAAAACACTCGATGAAATTTAGACTTTAGACAAAAAAGTAATTTGATTTGAAATACTGTATTTTGTATATTATGAATGAAAGGAATAAAGCTATCACATTATTTAAGTCTTAGACCTATTTTTTATGAAACGTTTAAGCTGTGAATTAACAACTTAGGTTAATAAAAAGCGTAAGAACTTTTATAAGAGTACTTATACTTAACTAAATCAACGAACTTGTTGCTAATAACATAATTAATCATGAGCATTTGTTTCAATTTCAATCTTATTGAAAATAACCTTTTTAATAAGTTGCAAATCAGTTAATTCAGAAAGCATTGAAAATCAACATAATATTTTTTTTGGTTAGTAAATTTTGTCCAAAGTCTAAAACAATTAGACTTTGGACAAAATTATTAAAACTAATAAATAATGGTTGACTTTGGTATA
>JAOZMU010000505.1 GCA_029934165.1 Bacteroidales bacterium | reverse complement strand
GAATATTTCTTTTCGATGTGAATTGATTTTTTTTGTCCAAAGTCTAATTTATTAACCTAAGTTGTTAATTCACAGCTTAAACGTTTTATAAAAAATAGGTCTTAAATCTTACTTGCTGCAAATTGGCTAATTATATATTGTGAATTGCCTTAAAACTGCATTGGCACAAGCTCTTGCCAATTCATTTCATACAAATTGGTAAGCCCCAAAAGTTTACCGTTTTGTTTTTTCAGGGCAAAAAAAGTGAAATCTGGTGTCGGAATTTTCCACCCACTTTCGAGTGATAAATCGTCGTAATACGCCATGCAAACCTCCAGCAAAATTGCTCCGTCTTTCATGTTTGTCAAAATCCGATTATAGAGCTTCGACATTTTGCGTTCTTCTTTTATTGGTATATACATGTAAATAAAATCGGCTTTTTGGTAAAAAGTAGAGTTGATTTTCTGTGCGTCAGCAAGCTCAATATCTACTTTATTTTGAGACACAAAGTTGTGCAAAATATCCTGACTCATATCAAAAATAGGCTTTGAATATTCAACCCCCAAAGCCGACTCGAAGCCGAGGCACAAGGCAGCAAAAAGTTTTTCGCCGTTGCCAGAGCCAACGTCCATAAACACACGATGTTCTGGCTTTTTTAGTGCGTTGATGAGTTGTGCAAATTTCTTTACATCGTATAAAATCGCGCCATAATATTCGGTGTTTTCTTCCAAATTGTCGTTGTTTTTCATGTTGAAACCTGCCGCCGCAATACTCAACCATTTTTTTGTTGTGTCTGTCTCGCATTTGCAGTAGTGTAAAACGTCTATCGGCTCGACTTTGTAAAGACGAAAAGTGTCGCAAAGTTGCTTTGCATGAAGGCTATCGGTGATTTTAAATTTCGAAAAATAGTTCATCACCGAGTCGCAAAACGTATCTTTTTTTATTACCTGTTTTTCGCCATATTGACAAGAACTGAAAAATATAGCGGCAAAAAATAAAACGAATTTTTTCATACGAGTACGTGGTTTGTTTTACAAAAAAACGCCTTTCCTACAAATGAGGAAAGGCGCAATTTGGTTTGTGAAATTATTGGGGTTATTTTATCAGTTCTACGCTGCGTTTTACAAATTTGCTCAAATCTTCGCCTTTTAACATATTATTTGCCAAAAGTGCAAGGTCGATAATTTGTTTGACGAGTTTATTGTCTTTGCCATATTCTGTCAAAGTAGCTTCGATTTTATCTTCTTGCTCGCGAATTTTCCCTTCCACTTCTTCGAGGCGGTCTTTGTCTGCTTGAGGAACTTCCTCTTCTTTGATGTCTTTTTTGGCTTCGACTAATTGGTCTTTTTCTGTTGTTAAAGGCTCAATTTCTTTACGGATTTCGGCAACTTTTGTTCCGATGGTTTCGTCGGTTTCGCTCAAAATTTGTTTTACAAAACGGTGGTTCTCGTTGATTACCATGTTGTAACTATCCGGCATTTGTCCGTAGAAACCCATTCCGCCACCACCCATGGCAGACATATCTTTCATACGACGCATAAATTCTGCCTGAGTAATTAAAGCTGGTGCATCTGTTTCTGCAAGGTTCTCGAAAACAACGACAAAATTGTCTTTCGTTGGCAGCTGACTACGGAAAACAGGGCGAAGTTGGTCTTTTTCTTCGCTTTTCAAAGTGCTGGCTTCTGGTTTGTCTTTTTCAATCAATTTGTCAACAACATCGGCATCGACACGAGCAAATTTTATGTTCTCCAGCTTTGGCTCAACAGTGTTAATAAAGTGAGTATCAAGCTGTCCTCCGAGCATCAAAACGTCATAACCTTTTGCTTTTGCGGCATCAATAAAACTATATTGTGCATCGGCATCGGTGGCATAAAGATAAACAGTATTATTTTCGCGGTCGGTTTGATTTTCTTTTACGAGAGTTTGATATTCTTCAAAAGTAAAGTATTTACCATCAGTATTTTTCAACAATGTAAATGCTTTTGCTCTGTCATAAAATTTTTCATCAGAAAGAACTCCGTAGCTGATAAAAAGTTTCAAATCGTCCCATTTTTTCTCAAAATCGTCTCTTTTTTCTTTGAAAAGCTCATTCAATTTATCGGCAACTTTTTTGCTTATGTGATTAGCAATTTTCTTCACATTTGCATCTGTTTGCAGGTAACTACGCGAAACGTTCAACGGAATATCTGGCGAGTCGAGAACACCGTGTAAGAGCGTCAAGAAATCCGGCACAATACCTTCTACCGAGTCGGTTACAAAAACTTGGTTACAAAATAATTGGATTTTATTCTTTTGTATCTCAATGTTACTTTTGATACGTGGGAAGTATAAAATTCCTGTCAAATTGAACGGATAATCAACGTTTAGGTGTATGTTGAACAACGGCTCTTCAAACTGCATTGGGTACAATTCGCGATAGAAATTGTTGTAATCTTCCTCTTTCAGGTCTGCCGGTTTTTGTGTCCAAGCCGGCTTTGTGTTGTTGATAATCACTGGCACGTCAGTTTCCTCTTCGCTGCCTTCCTTGGTTTCTTTTTTTGTTCCAAAGGCAATCTCAATCGGGAGGAATTTGCAATATTTTGTCAACAATTCGTTGATTTTTGCGTCCTCAAGAAACTCTATCGATGCTTCGTCGATATAAAGTACGATGTCTGTTCCACGTTGTTCTTTCTCTACTTCTGTAATCTCAAATTCTGGGCTTCCATCGCACGACCATTTCACTGCTTTTTCGTCTTCGCGGAAAGATTTTGTGATGATGTCAACACGCTCAGAAACAATGAACGACGAGTAAAAACCAAGCCCAAAATGACCAATAATTGCATCTACTTTGTTCTTATATTTTTCCAGAAACTCTTCGGCTCCCGAAAATGCAATTTGATTGATATATTTGTCAATTTCTTCGGCAGACATTCCAATACCAGCATCTGAAACTGTAATTGTTTTTGCCTCTTTGTCTAAGCTTACGCGAACTGTCAAATCGCCAAGTTCTCCGTCAAAATCGCCAACAGACGAAAGTGCTTTCAATTTTTGCGTTGCATCTATCGCGTTTGAAATAAGCTCGCGTAGAAAAATCTCATGTTCCGAATAAAGGAACTTTTTAATTATCGGAAAAATGTTTTCGCTGGTTACATTTATTTTCCCTTTTTGCATATCAATAGTTTTTATCTTGTTAATAATTTTTTCTCAGGCAAATCAAAGCTTATGCCATTAGAAAATAACTGCCAAATAGACAGCTTTTCGCATCAATTTATTCTCTTTTCTCGGCTGTTTTGACATTCTCGACAAATGGTGATTTTTTGCTACTGTCAGTAAACTAAGGTCTAAGACCTATTTTTTATGAAACGTTTAAGCTGTGAATTAACAA
>JAOZMU010000504.1 GCA_029934165.1 Bacteroidales bacterium | reverse complement strand
AAAACTAAATCAGGCGTAAGCAAAATTATTAATTATTAATTTTCCATTACTTAATCAATTTTTATTCTTGAAATTTTTTCCGAAATCTCAAACGTTCCCATTGGAAGTTTTTCATGCTTAACATCTATGGCTGTGTAAGTTACGGTCATATTATTTTGTCGCTGCGAATATTTGAGTAAAACGCCCTCAACTTCCTGAAAATTAGTTAGCCAGTGAAATTCCGGAAACTTTATTTTCTTCGCTTTGTAAACAACAACCGTATCTTTTCCATCAATTATTTGGTATTCATCGCAGTCGTAGCCAGCAATTTTCAGTGCATGAGCTTTTTGTCGTTTAAGTACTTGATTTTCTGTACATTTATCAAGGCTGTCAATTGTTTTTTTACCAATGGTAACAAGATATTTTTCGTTGTTTTGTGAAAATAGCACGGTTTGTGTCCTTGATTTGTGATTTATAAATACCAAAGTCTCAATATCTCCTTTTTTTAATGTTCGTTTTATCATATCTCCCATAACATCAACGATATAAGTATCAGGAAGTTTTTTTATAACACTATCGGCTATTTTGTAATCTGAGTAGGTTATCTTGTATTTTATTGTTCCTTTGAACTTAAAAATCTGGGCTGATAATTTGCTCGGAAACAACAGAGCAAATACTATTAATACATTTATTATCAATCGCATATAAGATATTTTTGTTTTATTATTTTGGTCTAACTTTCCACTTACTAAAGTTGTGGTTTTTCGCGAATAGTCTCGGCGTGGGTTTTTAATTAATTTTACAGAAGTTACTTAACTTTCTAATAAGTACTCATACAAAAGTTCTTACGCTTTTTATTAACATAAGTTGCTAATTCACAACTTAAACGTTTCATAAAAAATAGGTCTTAGACCTTATTTAATACGATTAACTACACCGAGTCTTTAGACAAATTATATATTGTAAATTGCCTTATGGAAATAAACGATACTTTTCGTGTTGTTATTGACTTGAATATAAGCGAGATACAATTTCTAATAAATAGTACTATTAGCTTAATTTCCTATTTCGGACATAAATTTTATTCTCATTAACCTGATGTCTTCTTCCGAATATTCATCATCGCCAAGCTCATTGAGAGCTTCTTGTATTAATTCTGATTCTGCCTCCCGAAAATAATCGAAAACCTCTTCTTGATGCTCGGAATCTAAAACTTCGTTTATGTAATAGTCTAAGTTTAACTTAGTTCCAGAGTTTACGATGGCTTCAATTTCATTCAAAAGATTATCCATTTCTAACTGTTTGGCGGAGGCAATATCTTGCAACGAAACTTTTCTGTCGATATTTTGAATAATATAAACCTTTAAACCAGATTTGTTGACAATGGACTTCACGACCATGTCTTGTGGACGTTCAATGTCGTTGTCTGCGACATAGCGACATATCAGCTCGACAAATTCCTTTCCGTATTTGCGTGCTTTTCCGGCTCCAACTCCTGCAATGTTTTTCATTTCATCCATCGAAACAGGATATTGGATAGCCATATCTTCTAACGAAGGGTCTTGAAAAATAACAAACGGTGGAAGATTTCTCCGCTTCGACATTTTTTTCCGTAAATCTTTCAAGAAGTTAAACAATTGTGGGTCTACGGCACTTGTTCCGCCTTGCATTTTTGCTGACTCCTCGTTCATTGCCTCGTAGTTGTGGTCTTGGGTGAGTATAAAAGAGGTCGGATTTTTGAGATAATCGTAACCGGCTTGAGTAAATTTTAGTATTCCATAATTTTCAATATCTTTTATTAAAAAGTGTGCTATCAATGCCTGACGGAAAACTGTGTTCCAAAATTTCTCGCCTTTTTCTTTTCCAATGCCATATATAGGCAAAGTTGCGTGCCGATAAGATTTTATTGCTGCGTTTTGTACGCCGGCTAAAATATTTGAAATATGGTCGGCTTTATACCGTTCTTTAACTACCAAAACGGCATTCAAAATTGTAACGATGTAGTCCTTTCCTTCAAATCGCGGCTTGGGACTCAGGCAGTTATCGCAATTATTGCATGGTATTGTAAGCTCCTCGCCAAAATAATTCAGCAGTAGGCGTGGTCGGCACAACGATGATTCGGCATACGAAACTGTTTCGAGAAGCAATTGTCGTCCAATCTCTTGTTCTGCAATGGGTTTCCCTTGCATAAACTTCTCAAGTTTCTGAATATCTTGATAGCTATAAAAAGCAATGCAAAGTCCTTCGCCACCATCGCGTCCGGCTCGCCCAGTTTCTTGATAGTATCCTTCGAGGCTTTTGGGTATGTCGTGGTGAATTACGTAGCGAACATCTGGCTTGTCGATGCCCATCCCAAAGGCGATAGTCGCGACAATGACATCGACATCTTCCATAAGAAATTTGTCCTGATTTCCAGTGCGAGTCGCCGAGTCCATACCTGCGTGATATGGCAATGCCGAAATCCCGTTAACAACAAGAGTTTCAGCTAGTTCCTCAACTTTCTTTCGGCTGAGGCAATAGATTATTCCAGATTTTCCTAAATGACTTTTTATAAATTTTATTATCTGTTTTGCTGCATCTAATTTTGGGCGCACTTCGTAATAAAGATTAGGACGAAAGAATGAGGCTTTGAAGACCTTGGCGTTGAGCATGCCTAAGTTTTTCTGAATATCGTGCTGTACTTTTTGCGTAGCAGTAGCAGTCAGTGCAATGATTGGCGCACGACCAATTTCTTCTATTATTGGTCTTATTCGTCGGTATTCTGGGCGAAAATCGTGTCCCCACTCCGAGATACAATGTGCTTCATCGACAGCATAAAAAGAGATGGTTATTTTACGTAGAAATTGAATATTATCTGCTTTCGTCAAAGATTCTGGCGCAACGTAAAGTAGTTTTGTTCGCTTTGCCACAATATCTTCTTTAACGCTTATAATTTGTGTTTTTGTTAGCGATGAATTGAGAAAATGCGCCACTCCTTCTTCCGAGCTGAAACTGCGCATTGCATCGACTTGATTTTTCATCAATGCAATAAGTGGCGAAATGACAATCGCTGTCCCTTCTTTTAGGAGCGAAGGCAACTGATAGCACAACGATTTGCCACCACCCGTAGGCATGAGTACAAATGTGTCTTTGTTGTCTAGCACATTTTCTATCACCGTTTTTTGTTGTCCTTTGAATTTGCCAAATCCAAAAAAACTTTTCAGATGCTGTTCTAATGTTTCGCCGTTATATGTACTCATTTTTGGTGTTTTTCTATTTCGGGTTAATTATATTGTAAGTATAGTATGTAGAAATAATCGCCATTTTTATAACTAAGGTCTAAGACTGGGGTGTTAATAATTAGCTATTTTTAGCTCTGTTAAAT
>JAOZMU010000503.1 GCA_029934165.1 Bacteroidales bacterium | reverse complement strand
TTAATAATTTTGCTTACGCCTGATTTAGTTTTAGTTAGGAATTTTAATGGTTTATTTTATTAAATTCATTTTACTAAAAGTACAATTATTAATCCATATTTTTCATTTTCATAAGGATACTCAAAAAACTAACAATTTTCCAATTGCAAACGGCATACATTTTGTGTGCGGAGTGTACAAAACTTAATGAGCTTATTATGTGTCTGTTTCAATGAAGCTGTAACGTATTTTGCAATTTCTTGAGATTTTATATGTTGCTATGAATATAATTTCAATGAATTTTTATGAATTTATTGGGATTAGTCGTTTAAATTATTCATGAATAATTCATAAAGCATAGTTTATTTATTAACTATAAACTAATATTGTTCTAACAATCAGGATATTAAAGCACTATCAATAACTGTGCCGTTTGCAATTGACATAATATACAAAATATTGTATTTCAAATCAAATTACTTTTTTGTCTAAAGTCTAAAAATCATATCAAAGTCCGAATAATAAAATGAATGATGATTAGTCGAGTAGGTAAAGTGGAATTACACCCATAAACCTCTCACAGATACGTACATGAAGTTCTCTGCTTATACGGCTACTCTATCTCATGCAACCATTTTCATGTTATCAAGTATTATAAGTACTCTTACAAAAGTTCTTATATGGCAAATTGTCAAACTTTAGAAGGGTAGCCTACTTTTTGGACAAAGTTTAATATCAAAAAAAGATAATAATTTTTGGCAGAAATTCGTGTTTTCCATAATTTATCTGATTAACAAATGATTATACGTTTTTCTGCCTCATTTATTGTTTCATATTAAATTTATTTTTTTATTTTTGTCATAAGTCTAAGTGCCTGCACTTTTTAATATTGAGACAACGATTTACTATTTGACTGAAAATCAGCAACAAACAGCAAATAATGGTATATGTTAATTTAATCTTCGTTTTAAGTGCCAAAACAACAAAAGTGATTTATAATCACGATTGTTATAAATTTTTAAAAACATTATTGACAGATAAATGACAACAACAAATTTATATAAAGACTTTGATTTTCAGCTATTAAATTCACCCGAATTTAAAGAAGATGCTGTTAGAGAAGAATTAATAAGTCCAATATTAAAAAGTTTAGGCTACAAAGCTTTTGGACACAATAGAATTGTTTACAGCAAAACACTTTCGCATCCTTTTGTAAAAATTGGTTCTAAAAAACGGCAAATAAATATTATTCCTGATTATCTTTTTGAAATAAACGGTAAATATTCGTGGGTTCTTGATGCAAAAGCACCAAATGAAAACATTTTATCAGGCGACCATATTGAACAAGTTTATTCTTATGCTATTCACCCAGAAATTCACGCCGATATTTTTGCACTTTGTAACGGAAAGGAATTTGCAGCATTTAAAAAAGACAAAAAAGAGCCTCTGTTATTTTTTCAATTATCGGAAATAGACCAACATTGGGACGAAATTCAAAAATTATTAAGCCCTGATATTTTTGTATCACAGCAAATTGTTGAAGAAAGCCAAGTTGAGTATAAGAAAATAGATAAAAAAGATTTTAATTATCTTGAACGTAAGTCATTACCCGAAATTCCTGTCAGAAAACAAGCAGCAAAACGACACTTTGGCGTTCATGGATATTTCACAAAACAAGCGTGGAATATTGTTCAAGAATATATAAAGAATTATAGTAAAGCAGGCGATACAATACTTGACCCTTTTGGAGGTAGTGGTGTTACAGCAATAGAAGCATTAATGACACAGAGAAAAGCTATTCATATTGACTTAAATCCACTTTCTGTTTTTATGGCAGGTAGTTTAACTACACCGATAGATTTCAACTTAATTGCCGAAGAATTTGAGAAAATAGAAAAAAAGTTTGCAAAATCATTACCTCAAACAGATGAAGAAATAAAAAAAGTATTACAAAAATACCCGCATCCAAATGGAAATACCTTACCAAAAGGCTCTGATGTAGAAACAGTTAGTGAGTTATTTTCGGATAAACAATTGGCTCAACTTGCTTATTTAAAACATTTGATTAATAAAGTTAAAGATAAAAATTGTAAAAATTCTCTTTTGCTTTCGTTTTCAAGTACTGTTACAAAAATAAATCTTACTTATCATGCTTCAAAATCAAGGGGTATAAATGCTGGAAATGCAGCTGCTTTTGCTTATTATCGATATAGAATGGCAAAAGAACCTATTGAATTAGATGTTTGGGCTTCTTTTAATACAAAATATAAAAAGTTGATAAAAGCAAAAAAAGAAATTGAACCTTTAATAAATTCAGAAACAATAGAAAATTTAACAATTAAAAAAGGCACAGCAACAGATTTATCGTGGATAGAAAAAGAAAGCATTGATTATATTTATACCGACCCTCCTTATGGTGCAAAAATTCCGTATTTAGATTTATCTACAATGTGGAATGCGTGGCTTGATTTGGACGTAAGCCAAGAAGACCGAAATTTAGAAGCAATAGAAGGCGGAATGCAAAATAAAACAAGAGACGAATATGTTGATTTGCTTTCACTGTCTATAACCGAAATGTATCGTGTTTTAAAATTTGACAGGTGGATGTCGTTTGTTTTTGCACATAAAAATCCGCATTATTGGCACGCAATTGTTGATACAGCCGAAAAAGCAGGTTTTGAATATGCCGGAACAGTAAAGCAAGCAAACGGACAAACAAGTTTTAAAAAACGACAAAATCCATTTTCAGTTCTTGCAGGTCAATTGATAATAAACTTTGTAAAAAAGAAAACACCAAAAGCGATACAGCGTGTAAATTTGGGAAATGACATTTACGATTTAGTTCTTGAAACTATTGAGGCGGTAATAGCACAAAACGACGGAGCAACACTTGAACAAATCAACGATGAGTTGATAATGAAGGGAATGGAATTTGGATTTTTACATGTTTTAAGCAAAGAATATAAAGACCTTACGCCAATACTGATGAGTGAGTATGATTACGAGAAAAAAGACGAGAAATTTTATATCCGTAAAAATATGAAATTTAAGACAAAAATTCCATTAGATATGCGTATAAAATACTTTTTGCTTTCATACTTGAAACGGAAAGAAACACAAGGCGAAAACCCAACAACTGATGATATTATTCTTGATATTATGCCGTTATTAAGAAACGGAATTACGCCTGAAAACCAGACAATTTTGATTGTTTTAAGAACAATTGCAGAAGAATTTGAAGAAAATAAATGGCACTTAAAAAGAGACGGTCAATTAGATATGATATTTTAACGAGATGATAACAAAAACAGCATAAGTCTATCTCAATTGCTGCGACAAGAAATCGCGGATTTAACTGTTATACTT
>JAOZMU010000502.1 GCA_029934165.1 Bacteroidales bacterium | reverse complement strand
GCTACCGCTACAATCCCTGCCGCAAAACGCCTTTGTAGCAAGCAGTTTAACAAAAACAGTAAAATTTTATGAACAAACCCTGTTGATTTATTTACCCAATTTTTTTTTCGGAAAAAAGTATTAATTTTATACGCAAGTTTGTAAATGCAATCAACACTTTTTAGATAGTTATTAACTTGAATATCAATACATTTCCTGTTAATTAGCACTAAATGCTAAAACCGTAGGAACTAATAAAAAACCGTAAAACTAAAAAATCATGGAAAAAATTCTCGACTATTTCAAATCCATTTGGGAAACTATTTTAAATTATGTGCCAAATATAATTTTCGCACTTATTGTTCTATTTATCGGAATGAAAATCATTTCGTTTATCTCAAAAGTAGCCCGCAAACAGTTCGAGAAATCGAAGATGGAAAAAAGCCTTTACAAATTTTTGCTAAACTTAGTTTCATGGACACTAAAATTGCTCCTGATGGTAAGCGTTGCCCAAATGATTGGCATTGCAACCACATCTTTTGTTGCACTAATCGGTACTGCCGGATTAGCAATTGGGCTCGCATTGCAAGGCGCACTCGCCAACTTTGCTGGTGGCGTAATGTTAATGATTTTTAAACCATATAAAATTGGCGATTTAATCCTTGTCAAAGGAAAACTTGGGCATGTCGAAGAAATACAGATATTTACCTCACTACTGATAACCTTGGACAACAAACGCGTAATAATACCAAACGGCTCAATATCCAACGCAGAAATAGAAAATTACTCCGCACTCGGAAAAATTCGCGTCGATTTAGAAGTAGGCATTGCCTACGAAGCAGACATAAAAAAAGCAAAAAAAACGATGATAGACGTAATGGAAAAACACCCTAAAGTGATGAAAAATCCCGCCCCTTTTGTTGGCGTGCTAAATCTTGCCGATAGTGCCGTTGTCCTTGCCGTTCGCCCGTTTTGCAACCCAGAAATTTACTGGGATGTTTATTTTGAAATTCTTGAGGAATGCAAACTTGCTCTCAACGCACAAAATGTTACAATTCCATTCCCTCAAATGGATGTACATTTGAAAAAATAAATTCACATAAAGCAAAAGGTTAGAACAACAACCAAATTAATCTATACCAATATTCACTATTTGTAACTATTATTCAGTCGAATAGCAAATATTTTTTTAACATTAAAAAGTGTCAAGTTTATTTAGTAGATACGAAACATACATAATAATTGCGCTAAAAAGTCCAATTTATTTTTTAATTATTACTAATGGTAATAATTTCAGAAGAAACCCCCGCCACATCAACCAACCGTTGAAAGTGCGGGGGTGTTTTTTTGTTTCTTAAACAAAAAGAATCAAGAAACAAATTACAACAGCAAAAAAGGCTACACCTTCAATAAGAGCTGCCGCAACAATCATATTAGACTTGATATCATCAACCGATTGTGGCTGGCGAGCAATCGCGTCCATCGCGCTGCCACCAATTCGTCCGATGCCGATACCTGCACCAATTGTTGCAATGCCAGCACCTAATCCGGCTCCAAATTTAGCCAATCCGGCTCCGGCTGCTACTGCTTGTAGTAATACTGCTAAACTAAACATAGTGTTGGTATTTAATTAATAATAAACTAGGTCATTGACTATTTTTTCTAATGGTTTTCTTCTGTTGCCATACCAAAATATAGGGCTGTCAACAAAGTAAATACGTAGGCTTGAATAAAGGCTACAAGAAATTCGAGGACTGTCATAAAAATTGTGAATGCAACGGAAATGATTGATACTCCAAATCCTGCGTAAACATTGACTTCTCCGAAAATAAATATTAAGCTAAAAAATCCTAAAGCAATGATATGTCCTGCTGTGATATTCGCAAATAAACGAACCATAAGGACAAAGGGCTTGATAAACATACCCATTATTTCGACTATTGGCATGAGCGGAAATGGAAATTTGAGCCACCAAGGTACGCCAGGCGGATTGATCATGTGTCGCCAATAGTTTTTGTTTCCGTTTATGGTTGTGATGCCAAACGTGAATAGCGCAAGCACAAGCGTTACTGCGATGTTTCCTGTTACGTTTGCGCCACCAGGCAAAATTGGAAATAAACCTAATAGGTTGTTAATCAGGATAAAAAAGAATAACGTTAAAAGGAAAGGCATAAATTTTTCGGATTTTTTATCGCCGATAGAAGGACGCGCTACATCGTTGCGAATGAAGAGGATAAGTACTTCGAAAGCATTACGAAAACCTGATGGTGCTTCGAGTCCTCTTTTGCGATATTTATTGGCAAATGTCCTGAAAATGAAAAGTAATAAACCGAGGCTAAAAAACAACGCAAGGACGTTTTTGGTTATCGAAAAATCCCACGGGCGAACTTCGCTACCATTGATTTTTTCGATAATTTTGCCGGTATAATTGCCTTTTGTGGCTATAGCAAAGTTTTTATATTCGCTTTTGCCGTGGTGAAATTTGGACGAAATGAAAAAATGAAATCCCGTTTGCTCGCTATACAATATTATAGGTAGCGGGATTGATAGGTGTGTGTGTCCTAATGTTGCAATATGCCATTCGTAGCTGTCGCCGATATGGTTCATAATGAATGGTCCAGGGTCAAATTTATGTTGTTCGGTGTTTGTGCTTCCTTTATTTTCATTGGCAAAAACGCTGTTCGAAAGTGCAATAGCGAACATAAGAAGGATTATTTTGCAAATGCTGATAAATTGTAAGTTTGTCATCGCTTGTTTGTTTTACCTTACAAATGTAACAAATTAATTATGGTTATGTGAATTGAAAATCAAAAAGCATTAAAAAAGATTTACAACGATATGGATTTGATTTATACTTTTTGGAATTAGTGTTGGTATTGTGCTAAATTTGGAGGTTTATTTTTGTGATATTATCAGGCTGAATATCTTTAGTTTACGATTGAAAAAAACATGAAATTTTTGTAGCAGAGCTTGCAACGAAGCCAATGCGGCAGGGATTGTAGCGGTAGCTCGGTGTGTTGGCATGTGATTTTTTGGCGCGTTTTTGGGATGGTGACAGAAAGAAGTCCACAGCCGCCCAAAAAAATATTCTTTTTGCCTCTAAATATTGTCTAAATTTGTAGTTTTGTTTCATTTAGTTTAACTTGCAAGTAAAATAATCGTTGTCTGCCGCCAACGCATTTTTGAAAAACATATATAAAAACTGAAATAAAATGAAATATTTTAACACATCAGGTCCAAATATACAAGACGAACATTATACAATTCAACGCATAAACCTTATAAAAGAGGGTATTGAACTTGTAAAAGGAAAAAGGTATTTTACGATTTGGGCACCACGACAAACAGGGAAAAGTACTTATTTTAGGCAAC
>JAOZMU010000501.1 GCA_029934165.1 Bacteroidales bacterium | reverse complement strand
TTGCTAATGCAACAATCAAGCTTACAATTGCTTTGTTCTTTTTATCAAAAAAAGACAATAATTTTTGGCAGAAATTCGTGTTTTCCATAATTTGTCTGATTAACAAAGGATTATACGTTTTTCTGCCTCGTTTTATTGTTTCATAATTAATTAATTTATATTTTTTTGTCCAAAGTCTAATCCTTAGCACCTCAAAATAAAGTTTAGTCGGTTTGTTTAATTGTTTAAGCAATTTTATTGGAATTTATTTACGTTTTTTTCTTATGTTTGTAAACAATGGCATATTTTATGATATAAAGATTTTAGACCAAGTGAATATCATTGTAACTTGTGAATTTGCGTAACAATATTTTAACACATTTATTTATTAACTAAACCAGAACTGAAAATGAAAACAACGATTTTAGTACTATTTGCCATGTTTATGGTAGCAATTTCGTGTCCGGCACAAATTGAAATCGACTTGAAAGGTAAGCTGAAAGATGCCACGAACAACAAGGCGAACGAAGAAACTGATAACGCCATCGACAATGGGATTAACAAAGTTACCGATGGAGTTAAAGGATTGTTTGGTCGGAAAAAGAAGACCGAAAAACAAAACGATGCAGAAGTGTCTGAAAATGAAGCAACAGAAGACGATGCGCCTTCGATGAGTGTAAACTGGGCAAAATATGATTTTGTGCCCGGCGACGAAGTAATTTTTACTGACAAACCGGATATTATGGAAGAGAACGGCGAGTTTCCATCGCGTTGGGATATGGTGAAAGGGCAAACAGAAATAATGGAAGTCAACGGCGAAAATGTGATAGGTTTTCTTGCCGGAAGCCCCGAAATTATTCCGTACTTAGAAAACTCATCTGAGGATTATTTGCCAGAAGTTTTTACAATAGAATTCGACTTTTATCAACCAGCAGGTGGTAATCGTGTTTTTATGAATTTATACGACAGAAAAAATCAAAAATCAGCAGGAAATAGCGAAATTGAAATTTCTCGTAACCGTGTTAGTGTTAATGGTATTTCGGTTGGAGAATATCCCAAAGAACGCGACAGAACAAAAGGACTATGGATGCATATTTCGGTTGCGTACACAAAAGGAAAACTAAAAGTCTATCTCGACGACACAAGAGTAATCAACATTCCTCGCTACGGAAAAAACCCAACAGGGTTTAGTTTTAGTGCAACTTTTGCTGACAACGACCACCTCTTTTTTATGAAAAATGTACGAATTGCAAAAGGTGGCGTAAAATATTATGACAGAATCAAATCCGATGGAAAAATTGTTTGTAACGGCATTCGTTTCGAGGTTGCAAAAGCTACTCTTCTGCCGGAATCAATGGGACCAATCAACAAAATTTATAAGTTGATGAAAAAAGACGTAAGTATAAATTTTAGCGTCGAAGGACATACAGATGCTGACGGCGATGATGCTGAAAACTTGACTCTCTCGGAAAATCGTGCGCAATCGGTTGTTAATAAGCTCGTTTCGATGGGAATTGACAAGCAAAGATTCACCTCAAAAGGATTAGGCGAAACAATGCCAGTTGCTGACAATTCTTCGCCAGAAGGAAAAGCAAATAACAGGCGTGTAGAATTTATACGCACTAATAAATAATTAAACATTTTATCAATAGCACAATGTGCTTAGTAATGGAAAATTAATAATTAATAATTAATAATTTTGCTTACGCCTGATTTAGTTTTAGTTAGGAATTTTAATGGTTTACTTTATTAAATTCATTTTACTTATCAATAATTTAAAAAAGAAAAAGTAATGAGAACAAATTTTTGGATTTTAATAGCAATCGTTGGTTTTGTTTTTGCAAGTTGCGGAAGCGATGACGAAGACATCAATGTACCTATAATTACTGCAACAGACCAAATTCAACTTGCAGACGATAACTTAATCGGGATAGGAAGCCCGATTATAACTTCGGACAGAGTTTATATTTCGTTGATGAGTATGGAAAACCCATTCGATATAACATCTACAATTGTTGCCCTCGACCATTCTAAAAATATCATTTGGGAAAAATCTTACTCCAGAGAAATCGCCGATTGTATGATTATGCGCCCTGATGGAAATATAATTATTGGTACAAAAGAAGTTTCCTGTATTGATACTGATGGAAATATTGCTTGGGATTATACTATTCCGAACAACCGTAGAAACGAAGAAAAGCCAGCAGCAGGAGCAGACAACACTACGTATATACCCGTAAAAGGCGCAATGAATTTAACAACTTTTGTTTTCGAAAATGCCTCACTAATTGCACTTGATGCAAATGGTGCGCAGTTGTGGGAAACCGTTTTTCCTTCTTCCGAGTCCAACGGTGTCGATGCCGATGCTTTGGTAGCCCTTGCACCAGTCGTTATTTCTGGTGTTGCCTATGTCCCTGTTGAATATGGCGATGAGAAAACACGTTTTTTTGCCGTAAGTAACGGAGTAGCAACCGAATATGCAGCTGTCGAAGGACATATTTTTGGCGATTGTGCCATTGATGCAAACAACAGATTTGTTTGTGTTACATCGGATATTGACCACACATTCAACAAGTTAAATCTGGTTTCGATAGATGGAACAGTAGAAGCGATTGCAGATTTATCGGATTTCACGACATCGCAAATTGTTATTGATGCAAGTAACAATATTTATTTTGGCAAGGAAGACGACCATTTTGTTTCTTACTCGGAAAGCGGAACACTAAACTGGCAAAGCGAAGAGAGCTTTTTTTCGCGATGTTCTTTCATCATCACGGATAACTCTAAACTATATCATTTTCAGCAAAATGTAACCGAAATTGATATGACAAGCGGAGCAATGACAACCATCTCTGGAACTTACGATATTTTGGGCGGCGACCTTGCAATTTGCCCTAACGGACAACTGGTTTATGCTGGCGGATTAGGCATAATTCGTTTCGTAGATTGCGATGCAACCACAATGCAAAACGGAGCAGTTTGGGGACAAGTTGGCGGAAATGCAATGCACAACTCCTTGAAATAAAACAACATAGAATATCATTAAATTATTTATACATTAACAGAGTTTGTTCGTAAAAATTATTTTTATGGACAAACTTTGTTTGTAAATAGGTGTGTCAAAATACCAGACACTGTTCATTAATAATGAACATAAAAATAAGGCAAACGGAGAGCATAAACATGGTTTGTTCATAAAAAATCAATTCACATTTATAAGTAAAATGAATTTAATAAAGTAAGCCATTAAAATTCCTAACTAAGGAGTTGTTATGGAATAACATAGCTATTGTATGTTCGTAATGAATTGTTAATCATCAAGGTTCTATGGAAGAATATTGTTGGTATTGAATTTCAATTTTGGCATAGGACT
>JAOZMU010000500.1 GCA_029934165.1 Bacteroidales bacterium | reverse complement strand
ATTAATTGATTATTATTTATTAGTTTTAATAATTTTGTCCAAAGTCTAATTTTATTCCAAGCCACATTAAAACTAATAATTAATTTTAGTTTGCCTTATGTTAAGTAGTAAATCTGTGGCTTTGTTCCTGCTTCTGGCGCAAGGGTTTTCCACTTTCGTTTGCTGATAATTTTGGAAACGGCACTATTTGGGTCGTCCAAATCGCCAAAATACATACAAAATGTTGGGCAAACCGAAACGCAGGCTGGTTTCTGACCTTTTGTAACACGGTGCATACAGAATGTACACTTGTCAATGTAGCCTTCTGGGTGTTGGTAGCGGGCATCGTAAGGGCAGGATAATACACACGCACCACAGCCAATGCACTCGTGATGCGTAACTACCACAATACCACCTTCTTCGTAGTGGCTTGCTGCTGTCGGACAGCAACGAACGCAAGGCGAATTTTTACAGTGATTACATCTTTCGGAGCGAATTTCGACCGACAGGTCTGGAAAAACGCCGTCCGTCCGCTCGACCACCCAATCGCGACAAAAGCCTTGTGGCACATTGTTTTCAAGCTGGCACGCAACTACACAATCGCTGCATCCAACGCATTTTTTAGTGTCAATTGCCATTGCATATCTCATGATTGTACCTCCTTATTGGGTTGTTCCGTTAGTATTTTTATAAAATTTCCGCGCATTCCTGTTCCACCCATAATTGGGTCAATCATCACATTTGTAATAAGTTCCGAGTCGGCTGCACCTTTTCCGTGCGCTCGTTTCATTTTTTTTGCATCATGCCCAAAGCCGTGAACCATATACAACGAGTCCCATCTAATGCGCTCTGTAACACGAACTTTAATTGAAAACGAAGAGGTTTTTCCGTCCTGATTTTCTAACCAAACATATTGTCCGTTTTCGATATCCTCTGCTTTAGCGACTTTTGGATTCACCCAAAGAGCGTTTTCACTCATCAAAGCATTCAGATTTGGGTTGTTAATAGTTCGTCCAAAAGTGTGCATTGGTGCGCGTCCATAATTTAACCTATAAAAACCTTGTGGTGGCTCGGGGTGAGGTGTATAAACTGGCATTGCATCGAATCCGGCTTCTGCAAAAGAGGTAGAATAAAGTTCGATTTTTCCGGTATTTGTATTGAATGAAACGTCTTCGTTTGGCAAGAAAAACAAATCATCGAACTTGCGTTCGTAGGTTTTTACGCCAATTTTTTTCATTTCTTCGAGCGATGTGCCAGCTTTTTTTAGTTGCCAGTCGAGTACTTTTTCTATCCAAGTATCATAAGTATTGTCTGCTGGATTTGGGTCGGCAAAATACCTCTCCAATCCCATTTTTTTTGCCAACGATTTTGCAATCCACCAATCTGGCTTAGTTTCGCCAATTGGCTCAGTAGCAGGCACTCGCAATGCTATTGCAGGTTTTCGGTGTCCCGCAGTCCGAATCATATCATAGCGTTCGAGATAAGTACATTCGGGCAAAATAACATCTGCATATCCTGTAATTTCGACTGGCATTGTGTCTATAACTACGAGTAAATCAAGGCTTTGAATGGCTTTTAGAGTGTTCTCTCTATTCGGAAGCGTTTTTATAAGATTTGTGCCGTTTACAATCCATGCTTTAAACGAGCAATCTCTCTCTATCGTCGGAACTGTTGCATCGCAAATTCCTGATGCTAAAGCCAAACCTGCCAATTCGTACTTGCCCGGAAAAGCATCGCGCCAAGTTCTCTTTGGTACTGGAAATGGAGGATGCGGATAGCCCTTCATTTTTTTCTTTTCGGGCATATAAAAACCGCCTTTGCGTCCCCACGAACCTAATAGTGCATTTAAAATCGCGACGGCTCTTAACCGCTGAGTATCATCACCATACCATGTTACGTGTCTGCCCGGGTGGATAATTGTTGCCGGAGAAGCCGCTCCCATTTCGTGTGCTGTTTTGCGGATAACTTCTGGTGTTATGGTAGTTATGCCATAAGCCCATTCTGGTGTAAAAGTTTTTACGTGTTCTTTTAGTTGTTCGAAACCATAAGTGTATTTTTCGACGTATTTTGCGTCATAAAGTTCCTCATATATAATAACATGAATCCAAGATAGAAGCAAAGCAATATCAGTTGCTGGTTTTATGGGTAAATAGTATTTGGATTTTGATGCTACTGTCGAAAAACGAGGGTCAACAGTTATTATAGTTGCCTTTTTATCAATGGCTTGCGATAATTCTTGTACTTGTCCGTTGTGCATATTTTCGCCAAGATGCGACCCTATTAAAACTAAACAGCGGGTATCGCGAATATCTAATGGCTCTGGCGACCCAACGCCTTTTCCGAATGTGCCAAAAAAACCAACTTCGCGTGGACCGCGACATTGCGCATAAGATGGCGCTGTTATGTTGTTAGAACCAAACGCTTTAAGCACCGTCCCTAAAAATTTGCCTCCTGAGCCATGCGAGAAAAGAGCAGTACATTCGGGACCATATTTTCGTCCGATTTTGTGCAATTTCTTAGCAATAAAATCAAGGGCTACATCCCAAGATACTGGTTCAAAAGTATCTACTCCATCTTTGGTTACGCGCATTTGTGGTTGTGTAATGCGGTCTTTATCATAGTATTGACCGGGTCCGCCGGTTCCACGCGGGCAAAATCTTCCGTTCGAGTGTTGGTCTTCTTCGTTGCCGATGATTTTCCAGATTTTTCCTTCTTCATTAGTATAGACCCAACCAGCACATTTCCAGAAACATACCTCACAATATGTCGGATATCGTTTTGCTTTGGAGTCGTCTAATGGTTTATTTTCTTTCATCCAAAAGAACGGACTCGAAAGTGTTATCGCTCCAAGTCCTAAAGATGAAAGTTTTATGAAGTCGCGCCTGTTTGTTTTCATAGCAAAATTTTAGTGTCAAGAAATAAGTCAGATAAGTGTCAATAAGAAATTTTATTGCTACAAATAATCATCGTCCAACTACAAATGTAATTAAGAAAAAGCATATAATCAAAGCCTTTTATCTGTTATTAGTAATAATTAGCAACACACAAACATGCTTAACCTCTGACTTGCAAGCACTTACAACTCTTTATCAACATATCTATATTTGTAAATATGTTACTAAACATATATGATAAATGGCGTAGCGTTTAACTTAAATTAACACCTACATCGTATTATCAATCAGTGTTTATTTATAAAATTAATTTCCAGTGAAAAAATGTTATGCGTATTTTTTGGGCGGCATAATGGCTTCGTAGCAAGCGATTTGACAAAACAGACAAATTTTTATGAACAAGCCATGTTTTGTAAGAATCAAAAAGTTAATTAAGGTCTAAGAACTATTTTTTATGAAACGTTTAAGCTGTGAATTAACAACTTAGGTTAATAAAAAG
>JAOZMU010000046.1 GCA_029934165.1 Bacteroidales bacterium | reverse complement strand
CAACATCGGCAAGCTACCGCTACAATCCCTGCCGCAAAACGCCTTTGTAGCAAGCTGTTTGACAAAACAGACAAATTTTCATGAACAAACCCAGTAAAAAAATAGTAGCACACAATTTTTGTGGCATGGCGGTTTTTATATTTCATACGCTACTTTGTTTCACTCATTGCATTTTCACAAAAAAACAAAACCATGAAACCAGAATTAGTGCTTTTAGTCGTTTCTTGTTATTTCGGATTGTTGATTTTTATCTCTTTCCTGAGTTCAAAAAACTCAAACTCCGCCACATTCTTCACCGCAAACCGAAAATCACCTTGGTATTTAGTTGCCTTTGGAATGATAGGCGCATCGCTGTCTGGCGTTACCTTTATATCTGTGCCCGGCGAAGTTGGAACAAGTGGCTTTTCCTATTTTCAAGTTGTACTTGGTTATCTGGCTGGATATTTGATAATTGGAACTATTTTATTACCGTTATATTATAAATTGAACCTTGTCTCAATTTACACTTATCTCCAAAAACGCTTTGGAGAATTGACATATAAAACAGGCTCTTTTTTCTTTCTACTTTCGAGAACAATAGGTGCAGCTGTCCGTTTATTTCTGGTTGCCAAAGTTTTGCAGATAGCCTTTTTCGATGCTTTCCAAATTAGATTTGAGCTTACGGTCATTATAACTATCTGTTTAATATACATTTACACCTATCGCGCAGGAATAAAAACGATTGTTTGGACAGACACATTGCAAACATTTTTCATGCTGGCTTCGGTTGTGGCAAGTGTTTTTATCATCGGCGACAAGCTTGACCTCTCGACAATTGAAATTTTCTCGACAATTTCGGAACACGAATATTCGCAAATTTTTGTATGGGAATGGCGTTCGCCAAACAACTTTTGGAAACAATTTATTGCGGGAGCTTTTATCGCAATTGCTATGACAGGTTTAGACCAAGATATGATGCAGAAAAACCTTACTTGCAAGAACTTAGGAGATGCACAAAAGAATATGTTTTGGTTTTCGGTGATACTCGTACCTGTCAATTTACTTTTTCTTTCGTTAGGCGTTCTTCTTTACGCCTTTAGCGCAAAAATGGGCATACCTTTACCCGAAACGACAGATAAACTTTTTCCATATCTTGCTGTAAATCATTTTAGTATGTTTGCGGGAGTAATTTTTCTTCTTGGAATTATTGCTGCCGCCTTTTCGAGCGCAGACTCTGCTCTAACTGCTTTGACAACTGCATTTTGCATAGATTTTTTAAAACTCGACATAAACAAAGATAAGCCAAACACACGAACAGCAAAAAGACTAACGCACCTTGGCTTTTCGGTTATAGTTTTTTTGGCAATAGTAATTTTCAACAAAATAAACAACCAAAGTGTTGTATGGGCGGTTTTCAAAATTGCTGGCTACACCTACGGTCCTCTACTCGGAATGTTTGCTTTTGGCTTATTTACAAACCGAAAAATAGCAGACCAAATAGTGCCAATTGTTGCTTTTTTGTCGCCGGTAGCAACGTATTTTGCAAACGCCTATTCCGAAAAATTATTTGATGGCTATCAATTTGGTTTTGAGCTTCTTGTGTTAAATGGTGCGATAACTTTTATGGGAATGTTAGCTTTTTCTAACAACAAAAATAATGTCAAACCAGCACATAACCAATTAATTAACTAAATGGTATAGGCGACTTCTATTTTTAAGGCTTTGAATATCAGAACAGTAAAAAAACTTTTAAAACAAAACATCTTTCAAAATTTCGGGATTTTGTTCTATTATTGTTCCAAGCACCACAATATCTGCACCGGCATCAAAAGCTGTCCCGATGTCTTTTTTTGTCCTAAGACCACCACCGACAATTATTGGAATTGCCGTATTTTTACGCACTCGCCTTATCATTTCAGCACAGACAGGTTTTTTTGCTCCGCTGCCAGCTTCGAGATAAATTAACCTAAGTCCAAGCATTTCGCCAGCTATAGCTGTGGCTACGGCAATGTCGGGTTTGTCGTGCGGAATCGGCACAGTGCCACTCATATACTCGACAGATGTGCGTTTCCCGCCATCAATAAGCATATAACCTGTCGGAATAGTTTCAATGTCCATTTGGCGTAGCAAAGGAGCAACTTGAACATGATTTCCGATGAGCATATCTGGGTTACGTCCTGATATTAAGGATAATAACAAAACAGCATCGGCTCTTTCCGACAGTTGAGAAATGCTACCGGGAAACAAAATAACAGGAATATCCGTTGTGTTTTTTATCATATCGACAACAGGCGAAATGCTGCACGAAACCAAACTTCCGCCCACAAAAAAATAATTTACTCCTGCATCGACAGCAAAACCAACAGTTTTAATCAGCGATTCGAGAGTATGTTTATCAGGGTCGATAAGAACAACAACCTGTTTTTTATCTCTACTTTGTACTATTTTTCCGTAAATATTCATCTCAATAATAAAAAATGCAACGCACTTAATCACAAACAGTCCAGACCATTACAAAGTCATCAAGAGTTGTATATTCCAATTTATACTTACGTGTTTCGCTTTGCAACGCAATACAACCGTCAAAAACTCCTTGACTCTCGACACTGAACGGAAAAATGCGAATATTTTCGATAAAACTCAAGTTATTCTGTCCATAAGCCTTATACAGAGTCTCTTTGGCGCACCAATGAAGATACATGTGTTTTATCCTATTTTTCTCTTCAAGGGTTTCCATTTCGTCAATGTGCAAAAATTTAAGCGCAATCCGTGCAATCTTTTCAGATATTTGCTCAATGTCGATTCCAACGGTAGGTTTTTCGCTAACTATCACAGCAACAAAACTTTGCGAATGCGAAATACTGATATTAATTGGCAAATTTTCAATAAAAGGCTTTCCGTCCTCGTCATACGAAATAACAACATCATGTTGCGTCAACTCGTTTGCCAGCAACCGTGTAGCAAGCCATTCGCAACGACGTTTGGGATTGGCAAATGTTTTAATTTTTTCCATCACAGCTTTCCGATGAGGCGTATTGGGCAACAACTCGACCAACTCTTCAACTGTCTCAGAAATTTTCCATAGCCCGATTTTACACGCCGAACTAAGATTTTTAATTGTATGTATAGCCATTTTGATTTTTTTTAAAATTTCTTATAGAACCCGTTATTTCGTCGCATTTTCCACAATCTCAATTTCCTCAGCTGTTAGTTCGTATAACTCATAAACCATCTGGTCTATTTCTCTATCTGTCTGATTTATTTGGGTTTGCAGCTCGTTTATTTTCTTTTTACTGGTGTTAAAATATTCGCGCCATTCGTTGTTATCTTTTATTTCTTTTTTTCTTTTCAGGAACACCATCAGCAGGTGTAACTCCTGAAACAATACTTGCATCAGGAAAATGTTCTTTCATTAAATGTCTTACAGGTCTTTTAGTACGCTTACTTTCTTCAAATATTTCAGCAATTTCTTCATCCGACATTGTTTTTCCCTCAGGCATTTGAATCATTGTTCCAAAGTTCAAAGAAGCATCTTCTTCATTATCGGGAACAGTACAATGCTCATCAATTTTTTCTAGCATTTCAGAATCTTCCAATATATCAGTCATTCCTGGTGCTTGTGAATTCTTAAACAAAACATTTTCTTGTTTGAGTAATTCGATATTAAATAAATCCTCTTTTGAAAAAGGTATATGAAAGTCATTAAATCTAATAAATGGTAATTCATCAACTAACATCTGAAGATGGAAGTGAGGAAAATTTGCATTTTTAGAATCTTTGTGACCTTCAAGGTCAGACTTTCCATATGTTAATGTCCACTCAATATTTTTATGCTTAATCGTGGTCTCTAGTAATTTTGATTTTGTTGTTTCACATTTTAAATCATTAATGTTTCTAAATGGTTTTTCTATATGTGCTAACCACCTAAAATAGCTTTCTAACTTAAAAAATCCTATACCTTCAGTCAGATAATTTTTAAAATGCTTTTTCTTAATATTTGAGGGATTTAAAAACCAATGAAAACAAGTTTCAGAATAATCAAAATAATCCAATTTCATTCCACACAGGAAGCAATACCCTTTAGAGTATGCATCTGAAAATTCAAGATACATTTCTTTGTTTTTAGCCTCTTGTTTTTTATTCCCTTCTTCGATTTGCTCAGGAGTAAGGCTGTTCATAAACTCTTTAATTTCTTTTTCTGTACACATAATTTATATTTTAGACAATTTGTATAAGTTCTTTTTTATCAACTCCCTAATCGTTTCTATCTAAAACCCCAATGTACTACAAACCACCCAAAGGTGGCTTTGTAGTACTTTATACTTTTATCTAATATTAATTATAGAACCCGTTATTTCCCCGAATTTTCCACAATCTCAATTTCCTCAGCTGTTAGTTCGTATAACTCATAAACCATTTTATCAATTTCGTTATCTGTCTGATTTATTTGGGTTTGCAGCTCGTTTATTTTCTGTTTGGACTTATTAAAATAATCTCGCCATTCGTTGTTTTCTTCACCCATAGCAATTTTTATTTTCTTTTTGCGGAGTTCTTTCTTAAAATCATCATACTCAAGCTCGTTAAAAGCAGCTAACTTTTTAGTCATTTTCTCAATGCCTTTTTCTTCTTGAAGCGTGTTTAAGAAATTGCTTTTCTCGGTTTGCAGTTCTTTTGTTTTTTCTATTTGTGATTTTGTGTATTCTTCTAAAATATGAACTTGTTCTGGATTTGCTTTCGCAACAGGGAAATGTTCAAAATACACCTTACTTATTTCTCGTGTTCCTCCCAGTAGTTCAGGACAGTTATACCAAATCCATAGTTTTGACAAAGATGAATTTAATAAAGCTGTAAGATATAATAAAGAAGTATTATTATCAATTGCACTAAGAATAAAACATTTTTGATTTCCTAATATTCCGCTTTCATCATACATAAAAGGAAATACAGAAGTCATGTTTGGATATATAATTTTTGGCTTTGAAAACTCCTTATAATATTTAATGCTATCTTGGGTTTCAAACCACTCACCGCTTGTTTTTTTTCGAGAACCTTTACCTCCTGTTTGCTTCAAGCGGTCATATCCAAATGATAGTAAATGTTCTTTAATTGCTGGATATTTTTCAATATCGATATTAACTGCTGGAAAAGTGCTTATTAAATATTCATAATCTGTAATTCCATACGGAATAATATCTCGGCCCCTAATCATGGGTTTTATTAATTCTACACTTTTTGAGTCTTCTGATATTAGCTCTTTTCTTTTTGCTTCATCAATATAAAAAGCATCATTATAACCTGTCAAAATTCCTCTATATATAGAAACAGGTAAATCTTTTATGGCTGTACCTATGGCTTTCATTTGGTCTAAAACTTGGCTGTCTCCTTCGGGGCGTATAATCCATTCTTTATCATCAAAATTAGTGCTTGGATAATCGTAAATATTTGAACTAACTTCAGTTAAAAAATCTCCTTTGTATGTTTTTTTGTTAAGAGATAAAACTTGTACATTTTTTGTTCTTGTATCTTTTTGAGTAACAAAAATACACACAATAGTCGCTGCTCCTTCAAAAAACTGAATATCACCAAAATTCAGAACCTGCCGCAATTCAGTTTTTGAAAGGAATTTTCTTAACGGTTTACCATAGGCAACCAACATCCACTTATTTGGCATAATAAAAGACTGTAAGCCTCCTTTTTTTAATAAATTATAGCCTTTTTCCGTAAAGAGACAATACAAATCAGCACCTTTATGATAAGTTTCAAAGCCACAACTTTTAAGTTTATCGCTCATTTCACCCATTGATTGCAATTGCACATACGGCGGATTCCCAATCACGACATCAAAGCCGCCTTTTTTGAGTCCGTAAGCTGCGGCTGGTTCGTTTACTTCTTGAATTTTTTGAGCGTATTCATACACTTTTTGGGAATATTCTATCGCCTGATTCGATAGTTCGGCGGCTTGTTTGGCTTTTTCTTCGGCTAGTTTTGCGTTTTGTTCTATCAAACTTAAATAATCTGGCTCAACTTCTGTTTTTGGTTGCTTTTTAACTCCTTTTGGTTGTTTTCCAAAAACTTGCGGAAATTCTTTTTTCCAGTTAAAAGCCTTATCTCCAGCTACTTTCGGGTCGTCAATAAGTGAGTTTCCACATTTTATGTTGTTGTTTAGGCTGGTTAACTTTCTGCCCTTTTGTGCAGTACGCAGCCAAAGCGAGAGTTTTGCAATTTCGACACTTTCTTCGTTTATATCGACTCCAAAAAGATTGTTTTCTAAAACGTGGTTGCTCACGTCCTGAAAAACCAAAGTAGCCTCAAACAAACTTGCTTGCAACTCATCAATGTAGGCATGTTCGTTCATCAAAAATTCCAACGCCTGATTCAAAAACGCACCGCTACCGCAGGCTGGGTCGCAAATGGTAATCTGCAAAAGCCAATCACGATATTCTTTCAGTTTTTGTTCAAGAATTTTTATGGCTGCCTTTTTTCTTTTCTTTCGCCCTTTGGCATATTCTTCGTCAATTATCTGTAATTCGGCCTTTTTCTCTTCGCAAAGTTTGCCAACAGTGTTTTCAACAATATATTTTGTGATGTATTTTGGTGTATAGAAAACGCCATCTTTTTTGCGTTTGGTTTTGCTTTTATCAATTTCCTGTCCTTCAAGTTGTGCGGTTACGTTTTCGATTTCGTTGAGCGAATTTTCAAAAATATGCCCCAATATATTAACATCGACATCGCTCTGAAAATCGTAAGCCGTCATTTTCAATACATGGGGTTTCAGTACATCGTCATCAATCGTAATATTGTCCAAAATCTCATCAGACAAAAACAAACCACCGTTATATGCAAAAATCTCATCTTGCGGTGTTTCGCCTTTTTGTCCTTTGTTCAGATAGCCAAAATATTGTTTAAAAATCTCATACAGAGGCTTTTTTGCATCTAATCGGATTAATTGAGTGTATCTGTCCACCATTTGCGTAATCGAGTTTGGCGGCAACAGCCCGCTATCCTCGGCAAAAAAGATAAACAGAAACCTATCCAACAGTTTTTGAGTTTTCTTAAACAGCAAAAGCTTATCTAAATCGGGTCTGTTTTTACAGATATTTTGCCAAAGCTCATTTTTAAACGCCGAATAATCTTTATAAAGCTGCTTCGTAACATTCTCCTCCACAATGGAGCTATCTTCCTTTATTTTTGCAGGAACGCCGCCCAATAAATTCTCAGCACCAAGACAAAGCCAAAGAATTTTAAAATCTTTTTTGGTGAGCGTAAACAAGTTAAACTCAATGTGTTCCACTGCATTATGAATGAAAAAACGCAGCTTTTCAAAGTTCGACGTGATTACATAAATACAATCAGCATGATTATTTTTATAGTTGAAAGCCTGTTCGTTTACCTTGTTTAAATCTTTGGTGTCAGTACCTTTCAGCTCAATCACTGCTAACGCCTTACCATTTTTCAAGATTGCACCGTCAGTCTTTTTTGCTCCTTTTTCGTTTTTAAGCTCGGTGGTCAGATTAAAATTCGGTTTCGGATTCAAAGTATAACCCAAAACCTTGACAAACAACTCTCTCAAAAAGCCTTCCTGAAATTGCTCTTCCTTAGAGTTTCGTATGTTCCTTTGTATTTCCGCATTATGAAAATAAGCAGTAAACAACGCATAAGCCTCATCAATCTTTCTTTGGTCTTGCGACTTCAAATATTTATTCAGTACCGAATTTTGGAAAATCTTCATATTTATATTGTTATCTTATCAGTGAGGTTTTATGCTGATTTTCAAGAAGCATATTTGACTGTAATTCAGAGGTTTGTGTCAATAAAAACAAGTCCAAATTAATAAGCCCTAGTATAACTCTTGAAAATTGTTTTTCCAACGAAAACTTTCGATAAATTTATTGATGTCAGACCTAATAAAATTCAACACCGGCGACAACGAATCTTTGTTTGGATGAACATTGAAATACAAAGCACCACGAATAAAATGCCGCGTACTATCCGTCAGGTAAAACTGAATTGCCGAAGCCGTATTCCCTTTAATATCGTATAAAACACCATAAACATCATTTTTTGCATCGCCATAAACATGTTCGCTAAGTGCATCTGCTTTTATAGAATGTTTCCAAGCTAAGGTATGCGTATCGTCGATAACAGTGTCCAGATTATTAGTTATTGGTTTGTAACTCAGGTGTATGCTGGCTCGAAACTGCCGAAACTCAAGATTCAACCAATAAAGTTCCGAGAGTCTGTCTTTATCTGGTTTTGCGGTGCAATAGACAGGATAGCTGAAAGAAAAAGGATAATTCGTATCAAACTGTTGATATTCGTGCGCCGGCAAATCAATTCGAAAATAGCCTAGTGGCTTGGGTGCTTTGTCTTGGCTGCAACCAAAAATAAAAAGCGACACCAAAACAATAAGTGTCCTGCACTTTTTATTGAGACACGGATTTACGATTTTATTGTAAATCTGCAACAAACAGCAAATAGTGGTATAGGTTAATTTGCTCTTTATTTTATGACACTTTCTTAAACAATATTTAGATTTTTTTTTCATCGAATTTTTATATGGTCAAAAAAGCGGAAGTAAGGTCTAAGACCTATTTTTTATGAAACGTTTAAGCTGTGAATTAACAACTTAGGTTAATAAAAAGCGTAAGAACTTTTGTAAGAGTACTTATATCCTACATTAGACAGGTAGCCAAAATTTTTACTTGAAGATTAATTTATCGTAACTTTTAATTTTTTTATCCGTCTGTTATCAACGGCAGTTATTTGGAAGATAAAATTTTGATGCAAAATAATTTCATTCTTTTTCGGAATTTCGCCTTTTAGTTCAAGAATCAATCCAGCAAGCGTTTCCGCATCGCCTTTTGTTTCTTCAAACATATCTGTCTTTATATTCAGCACTTTATAAAAATCGTATAAAAGTGTTTTGCCCTCAAAAATATAGTTTTTATCGTCTATTTTTTGGTGCGAAATTTCAACTTCATCATTTTCATCGACTATCTCTCCGACTATTTCTTCCAAAATATCTTCCAGTGTAACAATGCCGTGCGTGCCGCCATATTCATCGACAACTATTGCCATGTGGATTTTTTTCTTCTGAAATTCTTCCAATAAATCATTGATTTTTTTATTCTCGGGAACAAAATACGGCGGACGAATCAGGTGTTTCCACTCGAAATCGCCGTCTTTATCGACATACGGAAGCAAATCTTTGATGTATAAAACTCCTTTTACCTTATCAAATGTTTCCTCGAAAATAGGGATTCGCGAGTAGCCGGACTCCACAATAATACTCAATAATTTGCTAAACGACGACCGGTTATCAACCGCAACAACGTCTATTCGTGGACACATAATTCCCTTAGCATCAATGTTTCCAAACCTGACAATGCCGCTCAAAATCTTGTGGTCGTCTTCTAACGAGTTTGATGTTAAATCGAGTGCATCGGACAAATCGTTGATAGAGATGTTTTGAGTTTTTTTGCCAAATCGGCGGTTTATTATTGATGTTGAATACATTAAAAAAGAACTGACAGGACTAAAAATTTTGCCCAGAAAGGAAAGTGGGTACGCCATGAAAGTTGCAAATTTTATGACAGAATGCGATGCGTAAACTTTTGGGAGAATCTCGCCAAAAAGTAGCAACAAAAACGTTACAACGCCAACTTCAAAGAGAAAGCCAGCCATTGGTGCTTGTGTGAAATCGAATAATGACTCGGACACAAATGCGGCAAGAATGATGATGCCGATATTTACGAAATTATTGGCTATCAAGATGGTTGCAAGCAAACGTTGGGGGCGTTTCAGCAAGTCGAGGAGCATTTCGCTCTTTTTGTTTTTGCGGCTGCGCAAGATTTGCAATTTTGCCGGAGAAAAAGAAAAGCAAGCAACCTCAGAGCCAGAAATCAATGCAGATGCTCCGAGTAAAAACAATAAAATTACAAATCCGATAATTATTCCAGCGGAAAGTGGATTGACAACTATGTCAAATCCTAAAAATGCGACAAGATGATAAGGGTCTGTTTTCAAGTTTAATAGAAATTTTTAGTCGAGAGACAACTTAAAGTCATGCCAAGACTATAAAACTAATGGAAACGAAAAATGGTTATAAGTCTCTAAATTATAGCAGACTAAGTGGTTCATATAAAATTTCATCATTACTGTCGGTCTGGCTTCAAGCCACACCGACAGTGGTGTTAAAATGGCAAATCGTCGCCTCCTTCTGGTTCTACATCAAAATCTGGCTGTTTTGTTGGCGTTGCGCTATTTTGCTGTGGTTCAGTTTGTGGCTGTGGTTGAGTTTGTGGCTGTGGTTGAGTATTATTCTGGCTCGCAGTTTGGTTGTTTTGATTACTGCTCGCTGTGTTGCTGCTTTGTTGATTTTTGCCCTCGGATTGTCGATTTCCGCCTAGCATTGTCATGTTTTCGCCTACAATCTCTGTCGAGTAGCGTTTTACGCCTTCTTTGTCTTCCCAAGAGCGAGTTCGGATTTTTCCTTCCACGTACAATCTATCGCCTTTTTTTACGTACTTTTCGATAACTTCTGCAAGCCCGCGCCAAAAAACAACATAATGCCATTCTGTTGTTGTGATGCGTTCGCCTTCTTTGTTTTTGTACGATTCGCTTGTTGCCAACCTAACCCGCGCAACAGCAACTCCGTTGTCTAAATATTTTACTTCGGGGTCTGCGCCTAGATTCCCGATGAGAATTACTTTATTTACCATTATTTTTGTTTTGTTTGTTTTTAGAATAAATATTAAATTAACCTAATTTGCTGCTGATTTACATTAAAATCGTAAATCATTGTTTCCATTTGAAAAAAGTGCATGACACTTATGTATCAAAATACAAATTTACAATAAAGTTATATAATTTTGCAAACCCTATCGCTAAAAATAACAAAAGACCACCGTTGCCGATGGTCTTTGTCTGTATTTTAAATTACTCTTACAAAAAAATTTTCGCTTTCAATTAACGTAAGTTGCTAATTCTCAGCTAAAACGTTTCATAAAAATAGGTTTTAGACCTTATATTATTTTTAGAAAAGTTTTTCTGCCAAATCGACAACTCGGCAAGAATATCCCCACTCGTTGTCGTACCACGAAAGTACTTTAACAGTTTTTCCTATAACCATTGTGCTTTTAGCATCGAAAATCGACGAATGTGGATTGTGAATAATATCAACAGATACGATTGGGTCTTCGGTATATTCCAAAATCCCTTTCATTGGTCCTTCTGCTGCTGCTTTCATTGCTGCGTTGATTTCTTCTACTGTTGCTTCTTTTTCGAGGTTTACAGTCAAGTCAATCAGCGAGCCGGTAGGTGTTGGAACGCGAACTGCCATTCCGTCTATTTTTCCTTTTAGTTCGGGAATAATTTTTCCGACAGCTTTTGCTGCTCCGGTGGTAGTCGGAATCATAGAAACGGCTGCCGAGCGGGCTCTGCGCAAGTCTGTATGAGGAGCATCGAGAATACTTTGGTCGTTTGTGTAAGCATGAATAGTTGTCATAATTCCGTTGATAATTCCGAATTTATCGTTCAGAACTTTTACAACAGGAGCAAGGCAATTGGTTGTACAAGAGGCATTTGAGACACAGGTATCTTCTGCACGTAAATCTTCGTCGTTTACACCAAGGACAATCATATTATCAATCGTATCTTTTGACGGCACTGTAAGAACAACTTTTTTTGCTCCGTTTTTCAAGTGGTCGCCGTAACCTCCTTTGGGGCTTTCTTTCTCACGGAAAACTCCTGTCGATTCTATTACTACGTCTGGAGTTTCCGTCCAAGGAATATCTGCGGGGTTTCTTTCTTCGCTAACGGAGACAAATTCGCCGTCAATTATTAGTCCTTTTTCGTTATGCTCTATCGTACCTTTATATTGTCCTTGCGTTGAGTCATATTTCAATAAGTGAGCAAGGGTTGCATTGCTTGTTAAGTCGTTGATTCCAACAACTTTCATTCCTGTGCGTTCTTGTATAATTCTTAATACACTTCTACCAATTCTTCCGAAGCCGTTTATTCCAACTTTTATTGTTGCCATAATTCTTATGTTTTAAATTTAAAAAACAAATATAAACATTATACACCAATAACCCAAAAAATCGCGTGAACGTGTAAAAGTGGTAAGCACAGCGCAAAGAACTCTACTGCTTTAATTTTATAAATTACCAATAAGTAATGGAAAATTAATAATTATTAATTTTCCATTACTAAGACTATTTTTGTACTTGGTTTGTAACGACCTCAAAGATACGATATTATGTCGAATTATGCAACTTTTTAACACTTTTTGCACCTGCAATAGCTTGATACTCAAGGGTTATTGAAGTCAGAAACTTGAGTTAAAGACTAATTAACTTTAATAAGGTCTAAGACTGGGGTGTTAATAATTGATTATTTTGTATCCTATATGTTT
>JAOZMU010000045.1 GCA_029934165.1 Bacteroidales bacterium | reverse complement strand
ATAAGTTGCTAATTCACAGCTTAGACGCGTCATAAAAAATAGGTCTTAGACCTTAGTAATGGAAAATTAATAATTAATAATTAATAATTTTGCTTACGCCTGATTTAGTTTTAGTTAGGAATTTTAATGGATTACTTTATTAAATTCATTTTACTTAGCACAAAATTAAACAAAAATTTGACACGACTGACCATTAATAAAATGAAAAAATAACTTAGTCCAATAATAATATGTATGACATTTTTAAATTAAAAAAATGGATTGTGCTGATATTCAGTATTTTACATTATTTTTACAAATTTCATAAAACGCTGATTTATAGCGGCTTGTAAATTACGATTTAGAAATGTCATACACATTGCAATAAATTTTGTAACATGAATATTATCAGGCATAAACCAATTCGTAATCTACTGTTTATCAGCCTAATAGCAAATGTTTGTATCATTATTAAAAAGTGCAGGGCATTTAACGGTAATCGGAGCAGGATTGAAGTCTTGTCCAGATTAAAAGAATTGATTTTCATTAACAAACCTTGATTATGTCAATTTTATTACAGATTTTGAAAGAAAATTTGTATTATAGCACATTAATAAATGTAGCATTCAAAATTTTGTAAACACATAGTGCTATTTATTAGGAGTTGTATGTAGTTAAGTTTCAGATTAATAGCAACTCAAAAAATGTTGATTATTTTTATAATCTTTCTTATTAAACACATAGTATTATTTATTAGGAGTTGTATGTAGTTAAAATTCAGATTAATATCAACTCGAAAAATATTAATTATTTTTATACGCTTACTTATAATTTGCAGCATTTTTTTACTGACCAAACACGTTGGAGCAAAATGAATATCAAAAGATTTTTTAAATTCGATACAATTAAATCTCGTCTAATAGGGTTATTAAATTTAATTATTTTATTAGTGATATTAGATATTGTGGTTTCGTTGTTCGTTTCTGGACACATGAACGATATGCTTTCATCGCGCCTGAAAATCAGCTCATTACGAGAAGATTTTGGACGATTGAATCATCTCGAAGAGAAATTTATTTTCAATGCTCCCAACGACAAAGAATTCTACTTGCCGGATACATATTCTACCATGATTGATATTAGACTGAACGTCAAGGCAATCACCAGTCAGATTACGGTGCTTTCCGAAGATGTTTTTTTTTCCACTCCTATTTTAGCCTCAAAAATAGACTCTATCAACAGAATTTTGCAAAACAATCAAGAATCGCTTAACTCACTGAGTACGGCACTGAAACAGAAGGGTTTTCGGAACAAAGGATTTGCCGGAAAAATGCAAACAGCTCTTTCGGCGGTTCGAAACCTTGCTGTTGTGCCGCTTTCGTTGGACAAATTGAACGAACAATACAATACTATTATACGTAATGAGAAATCTTTCATCGAAAGTGGTGAGTATCTTTATTTTGAAGATTCGAAAACCGCAATCGAAAAGTCGATACGTATTTTACAAGATAAGGTCGAAAATCGTACAGATTTTAACGACAGCTTGTTACAATATATTTCTGATAAAAATATCGTTGCAGCCATAGATTCTTTGCGTAACTATAATAGATATTTTTCCCAATTTGTGGAAATTAATACGCGCATTGGGATAAGAACTAATCGCGGATTGTATTTACGTATAAACCAATCGAACAAAGAATTACAATTATTGGCAAAAGGCTTGTACGCCGAAATTAATCGCAACATCGAAAGCCATAGCACTCTATCTATCATTCTTTCTGTCAGCCTGTTACTCATTTTTATTACAGTACTAATTATTATTTTCTTGCGTATAAAAAACTCAATAGAAACTCCTTTGACGCGATTCAATTCTCATATCAAAGAATTGAGTTTAGGCAACCTGCCAGATGCAATGCAAATTTCGGCTACTAGCGAAATTACGCAAATGACGGAAGCGATAAATATGCTTAGTACTAAATTGAAAAACACGCGTCATTTTGCAGATGAGGTTGGTCGTGGGAATTTTGAGGTCGAGGTTGATGCCTTTGATAATCAAGGAACTTTAGGACGATCTTTAATTCAGATGCGCGATGAATTGCTTAAAGTTGCGAAAGAACGAGAAGTTGTCGAAACCGAGAACGAAAAACGTAACTGGGGCACACGTGGGCAAGCAAAATTTAACGATATTCTGCGTCAGAATGCAAATGATATTGAAGAATTGGCTTACAGTGTAATAATCGGTCTTATAGATTATATTAATGCTAATCAAGGTGTTATAGCCATAATGAACACCGACCAAGACGACGATATTCACCTACAAGTTGTTGCAACTTATGCTTATAATCGCAAAAAATTTACTGATAAAAGAATCAATCTTGGCGAGGGTTTAGTCGGAATGTGCGCACGCGAAAAACGCACCACACTCCTAAAAGATTTACCAGAAGGACATTTCGAGATTTCGACAGCTCTTGGCGAGTCGCAACCAAGAAGCCTGCTTGTTGTCCCAATGAAAGTCAATGATGATGTTTTTGGTGTTATAGAACTAGCTTCGTATCAATATATTGAGGATTATCACGTAAAATTTGTCGAGAAAATTGGAGAGGCTGTTGCAGCTGCAATCTCTAGTTTACGGATTAATCTTAGGACATCGCGACTACTTGAAGAGTCTAAGCAACAAGCCGAAGAGTTGGCATCAAAAGAAGAAGAAATGCGTCAAAACATGGAAGAACTCCAAGCGACGCAAGAAGAAGCAGCCCGAAAAGAAGCTATGGCAACAGGTTTTGTCAATTCTGTAAATCATACAATTATTCGAGCCGATTTTAATTTAGACGGTGCGATAGAATACGCAAACTCGAAATTTCTGCATTTGATGGGCTACAACCCAAACAATGTGAATGGTGTACATTACAGCGAATTTATAGATAACAAAGAATTGGCGGAATTTAACGAAAACTGGCGGAAACTGATAGATGGCGGAAAACACATTGAGTCTGAAATGCGGTACAAAACTACCACTGGATATAACTGGTTTTTAGCTACATACACATCTATACGGAATGCTCATGGCGAGACTGTGAAAATCCTTTATTTGGCTATTGATATTGATGGTCAAAAGATAAAAAACATTGATTATCAGAATGAAATCGGTGCTATCGAAAAAGCTATTATTAAAGCTGAATATACGTTAGATGGAAAGATTTTAGGGTTTAATGATTTGTTTCTCAATGCTTTAAATTATAAAGCTGAAGAAGTAAAAAATCAAAATTTATTCCAATTTATAGACGCAAAAGGTCTTGAGAAATTTCAAAACCAATGGAAAAAACTCTCCGATGGTTTTGGTTTCGATGGACAAGTTTGCTACACAGCGAGCAACGATGCAAAAGTCTGGTTACAAAGCGTTTACAGTATTGTACGAGATTTTGATGGCGAGATTGTGAAAATAACGCAAATATCTTACGATGTAACCGAACGCATAAAAATGGAAACCGAGGCTAAAAATCGAGCCGAAGAGCTGGCTAACAATCAAGAACAGCTACACAGCAGCGTCAAGGAGATGGAGAAAATCCAAGTAGAACTAAAGCGTAAAGAAGCCTTGATGGTTGGTCAATTGACTGCTATTGATGCCACAAACCTTATGGCTGGGTACTCTGCCGATGGCAGATTTGTAAAAGTAAACGATAATTACTGCGAATTGTTTGGGTATTTACCGGCAGATATTATCGGGCAACACCACCGTGTATTGTTGTTTCAGGAAGAGAAAAAATCTGCCGAATATGAGCTATTCTGGAAAAATCTCTGCGAAGGAAAAATGCAAGAATCAGAATATACTCGAAAAACCAGAGATGGTAAAAGTTTGTATATCAAGGCAGTATATTCGCCAATAAAAAATGAGCTTGGCAAAATAGAATCAATAATTGAGCTGGCACTCGACATTACTGACAGTAAACTACAAGAGGCAGAACTCAAAGGACAACTTGCCGTTATCAGCAAAACGAGCATAATGATAGAATACTCTTTAGATGGAACTATTATTGATGTAAATGACAACTTTTGCGCGTTATTCGATTACAAAAGAGAAGAAATTATTAGCCGAAATCATCGCGTTATTGTTACCGATGATGAAAAACGCTCGGAAGATTACCGAGAATTTTGGCTAAATTTGCGCAATGGACACTTGCAAGAAGGCGAATTTGCGCGAATCCGAAAAGATAATGCAACAGCCTATCTCAAAGAGGTTTACTACCCTATGTTAGATGTAAATGGACAACCATATAAAATACTCGAATTAGCATTCGACATTACACAAATAAAACAACAGCAAGAAATGCTGCAAGTTACTGTTGAAGAGTCGGTTAATAAAGAAATTGCAATAAATGATGTAAACAATCAACTCAAAGCAAATGATGAAAAACTGCGCAAGAATTTGGAAGAATTAGAGGCAGCTAACAAAAAAATGAAAACCGATGAAGAGGTTATGCGTCAAGCCTTAAAAGAAGCTACACGTAAAGAATTAGAAATCAAAGAGAAGAATGAAGAGATTGCTACCAGCGAAGAAGAATTGCGTCAAAATTTAGAAGAACTGAAGGCTACACAAGAAGCGATGCTTTCCAAGCAAGCCGAGCTAGAAATTATCAACAAGAAATCAAAAGCAAACACCGAAGTTCTCAAGAAAGCAATGTTGAAGAACAGAGAAAACGAAACAAAGTTGAAAAAAGACCTCAAAGAAAAAGACAACGAAATTGCAGAATTAAGAAAAAGGCTATGCGAATAAAAATTGGAGCATTCCATGTTTTTATTCTTGTATTAAAGCCGTAGGTATGATGTATTATATTGACACACACAAAGTGTTGATTTACAGGCGTTTGCACACTGTAATTTAAAATTGCAAATCCGTAAAAATACGTATTATCTGTATTCCAATTTTTGCGATGATAGAAACACTGATTTTTCTAATTTTGAATAAATTATGTGCGACATAATAAACTGAAATTCAACAAGCTAAAATTTCAACAAAAACCATTATAATCAAAATTATAATTTTTTTTTTTGAACAAACCTTGTAAGTTCTATATAATAACATAAAATTCATTTATATTTGTGTATTATTTTTGTGATTTTTCACGGTAGAAAATAACGATAAATTTCGCGAATATATAATATAACCTTGATAGATAGTAAATTAAAACAAAATTAGTATGAAGAATTTATTTATTATAGTCGTGATAATGTGTGTCTCGGCTATCTCGTTGTTTGCGCAAGACGACAAAGACACTCTCACAATTGTTGCGGAAAACCAAGAAGCAGAGGCTGTTTATAACAAAGGAGTAGAATATTTCAAAGAAAAAAACTACCAAACAGCCCTGACCAGTTTCAGCGAAGCAATCGCAATGAAGCCACAGTTTGCAAAAGCTTTTTTTAACAGAGGAGCAGTAAAAATCGAACTGCAAGATTACAAAGGAGCAATCGAAGATTATGACTCTGCAATAGTAGCCGCCCCTGAAATGGGAATAGCTTATTATGGTCGTGGTTTTACGTATTTCAGCATTGAGGATTACGATAAAGCAGCCGAAAATTTTAAACTAGCTCTAAGTAATAAATACATAAAAGCAAAAGTGTATTACTACTCTGGGGTTTGTTGCTTTCAATCCGAAAAATACGCAGATGCGATAAACGAATATACCGAAGCTATTAAACTGGACGAAAATTACGCTTATGCTTATAATGACAGAGGAAGTGCAAAACGCAAAAAAGGCGATATTGAAGGAGCAATATCCGATTATTCTAAAGCCATTGAAAAAGCTCCAAAATTAGCCTTTGTTTACAACAACCGAGGAAGTGCAAAACGTAAAAAAGGAGATTACGAAGGAGCAATATCAGATTATGACGAAGCCGTAAAACTACAACCAGACTATTATATAGCTATGAATAACCGTGGAAGCGCAAAATTTGAACTTGACCGTTACGAAGATGCTCTTGGTGATTTTGACGCTGCCATACGTTTAAATGCTGATTATGCCTTTGCGTATAACAATGTAGGTACTGCCCAAATCAAACTCAAACAATACGACGCAGCTATCATTGCACTAAACAAAGCAATTGAATTGAACCCAAAATACGGAATTGCGTATTTCAACCGAGGAAGTGCAAAACAAATGCTCCGAGACACAAAAGGTGCTTGCGCAGATTGGGTTAGAGCCGCCGACTTAGGAATAAAAAGTGCCAAGCAACTTGTCGAAGATTGCAACTAAAAAAGCACGCTAATCTGGAAGTGTAAGCTCAAATCTTACACTTCTTTTTTTTTCTGAATTGGTACGATTAATACAAATAAAGCCAATAATCTTGTTTATTGCTCTGAATTTTTTACTCACCTTAAAATACCATTTATAAATGAAAAATTGGATACAACTATTAATTATTATTACATTATTGCTTTTTGGTAATGAGCTAGTTACAGCACAGGGTAATGTAGAAATTAAAAAAAAGAAATTCAAGATTGAAGGGAAAAAAGAGGGCTTTAGAGACGCTTGGAAAAGAATAGGCGTTGGCGACCAAGCATACGAAGAAGCCATTGGCGAGGGTTTGTATGGAGCTTTCGACTATGCGCTGAATCACTATATTGAGGCAAACAGATACAACCCCAATAATGCTGGATTGAATTATAAAATCGGTGTTTGCTATCTCTACACCGACAAAATCGACCAAGCGATAAAATACCTACAACGAGCATATGAGTTAAGAAATGATGTCTCTCCAGATATTTTGTATATGCTCGGAAAAGTGCATCATACTCATTATATGTTCAATAAGGCAATAAGTTATTACGAATTATTTCGTAAAGGGATAGCAATTAATTCCTTAGGAAATGACATTAAAGACGTAAATAAGCGTATATCCGAATGCGAGTACGGAAAAATAAGTACACAGAAACCATTACGAATATTTATTGATAATATTGGGCGCAATATTAATTCAAAATACCCCGAATATAGCCCGCTCATCACTGCCGACGAAACTATGATGTTCTTCACCTCTAGGCGCGAAGGAACAACAGGCGGAGAAGTATCGCCAGACGATATGCAGTATTACGAGGATATTTACGTTTCTTATTGTGTCGATGATATTTGGCAAACCGCCATAAATCCTGGCGCACCACTAAACACATCACATAATGATGCAACAGTTGGCATGTCGGCAGATGGTCAGAAATTGCTAATATATGATGGAAAAAAACGCGGAGGCGACATTCTAATGTGCGAAATTAGTGGCGAAAAATGGACAAAGCCCGAAAGATTGGATAAAAATGTAAATACGAAAAAACACGAGGAGTCTGCATCTATTTCGCCAGATGGACAAACACTTTATTTTATTTCCAACCGCGAAGATAACAACTTTGGGCAACACGATATTTATAAATCTATGCTGGACGAAGATGGCGAGTGGGGCGAGGCAGAAAACCTTGGCGCAGTGGTCAATACAGAATATGACGAAAGAGGTATTTTTATCCATCCAGACGGCGTAACGATTTATTTTAGCTCTCAAGGACACACAAGTATTGGTGGCTATGATATTTTTAAATCGACGATGGACTCCAAAGGCAATTGGACTAAGCCCGTGAACATTGGCTACCCAATCAATACGACACAAGACGACCGCGATTTTGTAATTTCTGCCGATGGAAAACATGGATATTATGCCTCGGCAAAAAAAGGTGGATTTGGCTCTTCGGATATTTATATCGTAACTTTTCTGGGACCAGAAAAACCAACCTTTCGTAGCAACGAAGACAACCTTATTGCCAGTATAATAAACCCAGTAGGCGAAGTGCAGATTGAAAAAACCGTTGAACTGAAGACTATTAAATTGACAATCCTGAAAGGAACAGTCCGAGATGCTATGTCGAAAAAACCACTTGAGGCAAGCATAGAAATCATTGATAATGATGCTAATAAAGTTATTTTTATGAAAAACTCTAACAGTGGCACAGGAAAATACTTATTGACACTTCCGTCAGGAAAAAATTATGGAATCGCTGTGAAAAAGAAAAATTACCTCTTTCATTCCGAAAACTTCGATATTCCTTCATCTAAAGGCTATCAAGAAATTACAAAAGATATTGATTTGCTAAACATAAAAAAAGGCTCGAAAGTTGTTCTGAAAAACATCTTTTTCGATACCGATAAAGACCGCCTGCGTCCAGAATCTACAAATGAATTAGAACGATTACGCAAGATGTTAGTCGAATACGAAGGATTGAAAATTGAAATTTCGGGACATACCGATAACCAAGGCAACCAAGCATACAATCAAAAACTATCGGAAAGCAGAGCAAAAGCAGTTGTCCAGTATCTTATCGACAATGGAATTGATGTTAACCGACTGCAATACAAAGGTTACGCATTCGCCCAACCAATTGCAACAAACGATACGGACGAAGGACGACAATTGAACAGACGCGTAGAATTTAAAGTTATCAGCTACGAATAAATTAAAGTTATTATTTGTTTATACACAAGCACTCACATAAACACCACTTGCGTTGTTTAACGTAAATTATTAATAGATAGCCAAAAGGCTTCGTAAAAAATCTGGTATTAGACCTTAATTGTAATAAATTAAAGTAATTTTAAAAACGTATAATAATGAGAACAGCCAAACAACTATCTGTGTTTTTATTGGTTTTGTTAATTTGCTTTGCAGCAAAAACAAAGGCTCAAGAGTTTAAAAAAATCATCAAAAAAGAATTCCGAAAAACGGAAGAGGGATTCGGTGATGCTTGGAAAGACTTAAAACGCGGAGACAAAGAATTTAAAAAAGGAAAGCAAGCCTATAAAAATGCTATTCCGTTCTATACTAATGTACTGAAATATAATTCGGAAGATGCTCAAATTCAATACCGTATCGGATTATGCTACTTGTACAAAAAGAATATTTTGAAATCAATTATTCATCTCGAAAAAGCTATCGAACTTGACGACAGTGTTACAATGGACATAAAATATTTTTTGGGACGAGCGTATCATCAAAATTATCAATTCGATAAAGCTATCGAAACCTACGCCGACTACAAAAGCATGCTTACACCTGCCGAGTTATCTCAAAAAGACACAGTTGTACGCAAAAGAATAGAAGAATGTGAGAACGGTAAAGAGCTAGTTAGTAATTCGATACGAGTTTTTGTCGATAATATGGGGAATGCAGTAAATAGCTCAGAAGCCGATTACAATGGATTCTTAAATGGACGCGATTCATCTTTTCTTTTTACTACAAGACGTAAAATGACGAATCCCAAATTGAATGATTATGACTACGGATATTTTGAAGAATCAATGGTAGCTTTTCGCAGAGACAACGTATGGAAAGGTGTCCGAAGTTTGGGAGAACCGATAAATATCGCCCAAAACGATGCTGTTGTAGGAGTTTCGCCAGATGGAAATACTGTATTTATTTATATGGGAAAAAAAGGCAATGGCGATTTATACACAAGTACATTTGAAGATGGCGTATGGAAAAAACCTGAAAAATTACCCAAAAAAATTAGCACTAAAAAATATCACGAATCCTCGGCAACAATCACAGCCGATGGAAACACGCTATATTTTGTCAGCAACAGAGAATCTGACGATTTGACAAAATCCTACGGTGGACACGACATCTTTGTTGCTCATAAAGATTCGCTCGGAAAATGGGGCGACCCATCCAACTTAGGGTCTGGCATCAATACTCCATACGAAGAGACAAGCGTTTACATCTCACCAGATGGTAATACGCTGTATTTCAGCTCACAAGGACACACTTCGATGGGTGGATTTGATGTTTTTGTTACAGAAAAAATTGACACCGCAAACTGGTCGGCACCAAAAAACATGGGTTATCCAGTAAATACGGTTTTCGACGAGTTCTCATTTTCTATGCCGGAATTAAATACCGCATATTACTCTTCGATAAAAGAAGATGGCTTTGGAAAACACGATATTTATCAAATCACATTTCTTGGCTACGAGAAACCCTCTTATCAATCGGACAAAGACCAATTAATCGCATTTTTTGCAAAACCAGTAAAAGAAGTTTTATTACTTCAGGCAATTGAGTCGTCCATTCTAAGAGGCATTGTTCGCGATGCAGCAACCACAGACCCACTTGCTGCAACTGTCGATATTGTTGATATTCAGAGCCAAAAGATTCTGACATCTACACAAACCGACCCCGAAACAGGTTTCTATTCCATTCCCTTGCCACAAGGAAAAGAACTAAGTATTTCTGTAAAATCGTTTGGTTATATGTTTTATTCGGATAATATTGTTGTGAAAAAAATAGCCCAATTTCAAATATTTGAGAAAAATATTATGCTCAAACAAATCGCTGTTGGACAAAAAGTTATACTGAAAAACATCTTTTTCGATACCGGAAAAAATGCACTACGTCCAGCGTCATTCCCTGAGATTGATGCGCTTGTGGTTTTCTTCAAGGATTATCCAAATATCATAATCGAAATTTCGGGACATACCGATAATGTTGGTAACAACTTCAGCAACAAACGACTTTCGTTGGCAAGAGCCAAAGCAGTTGCTAAAGAGTTGATTGACAAAGGAGTAAGTCCAGATAGAATCAAAACTGAAGGATATGCAAGTGAATTTCCTGTTGCTCCAAACACAACAGAAGAAGGACGACAATTAAACCGTCGTGTTGAGGCAAAAATATTAGAAAAATAATAATTAAATAATTTTTTGAAGCACCGGAAGCAACCTTTCGGTGTTTTTTTATAAAATTATTCGGACAAGTAAGTACTCATAAAATGTCAAAAAAATTAGAAGAACAACTATTGATTGAGCTAAGAAAGCGTGTTATTGAGAAAGACAGAAAATTGCAAAACACGTTGGAAATCAATAATATGCGCGAAGCAACTATTGAGGCATTGAGCGAGATGACTAGCCTTTCGGAACGCGAAATTGACATCATTGCAACCGAAGTTCACAACGATTTACTCATTGATGCACGCCGAAAAAAACAAATTGTTTGGCGAGCAGCAATGAGTATTTTTACTGTCGCTACAATAATTTTCAGCATAGTATTTTTTACTTTTGGAGGTTGGACTGGTTGGGCGATGATAATCGGAATTACAATTTCTGTTGCTGTATTCAAATTTAAAAAGCAATTTCTGCGCGAAAAAACTATTATAATTGATTATTTCGATAATAAAAACCACCAATGGGTCGAAAACACTTCCATTATATACAATCGAAAATTTGTTGATGCTAACTATATTTTTGAAGTACGAAAAAAAAACTGGTGCTATTGGGATAAAATACCACTCGAATTTCCTCCAAATTTTGAAATTGAGCTAACCTCATTGTGGAAAAAAGGAACAACATCTGAATATGGACTAATTTTACTTGAAAACAAATCCAATTACATTAGCTTTCAGTTGAATAGCCTTGGCAGTAGCAGCTATTCGATAGAACATAAAGGGAAATTTGCCGTTGATAAATCATGGAAAAAAAACAGCACAAATACTGTCAGTAAAAATACCCAACGTATTATTGTTGAAGACAAAAAATTCAAATATTATGTAAATAATAAACAAGTTTTCACTGGCGATGCAACTTCTTATATATCAGAATTTCTCGAAGTTGGAGTTCGCGTATGCGATTGTCAGACAGTCAATTTCGAGAAAATCGTAGTTAAAGATGACAAAGGAAAAGTTCTATTTGTCGATGATTTTGTAAAGCCAAAAATAGAATGGTCGCCAAAAACAAAGTACGAATATTCAAAACAAATTGAAGACGGCAAATACATTTTTGAAGGGTTTAAAGACGAATGGTGCTTTTGGTCAAGTTTACCAATAAACGTTTACGGAAATGTAGATTTTACACTAAAATCCGTATGGCTAAGTGGCAAAATTGCTAATTTTGGACTAATGATTTTTGATAATGCCAACGATTATTTTTATTTTCAAATTACTGCCGAAGGAAAAGCACGTTACACACAAAACAAAAATGGTGAATTTAAGACAATTGAGGAATATGCAGATTGTGGTCTAGAGTACTTTGAGCAAACACCGATAATTCAAAAAGTAAAATTCCGAAATCGTAAATTCACATATTCCGTTGCAGATAAAATCATTTACACAGGACAATTTCCAAATTTACACATCACCAAAATCGCTGTTGGCGTTTGCGGAAAACAAAAAATTGCTTTCGAGAAAATTATCATAGAAGAAGTATAAATACCATGCACTTTTAAACATAAAAAATGCGACCAGTACAATCAATTTTTAATATCACATAGATAATCAATTTTGGATTATTTTATTATAGACTTTAAATATCATCAAATATCTATAATGTTGAATATCAGTTATTAAAAAATTTAAGGTCTAAGACTGGGATGTTAATAATTGATTATTTTGTACCCTATATGT